>JAHZIZ010000196.1 GCA_022601215.1 Bacteroidota bacterium | reverse complement strand
TGTAGAGTATATTTAACTGCATCTGAGCACAATGGCGAAGGATGGCTATACACACCTTTAAGCGGGAATTGGGCCGACGAGTATCCTATTCATGGATATACACTATACGACAATATGTTACGCCAATGGGGGGAGCAATTATATACTGAAATCAATTCTGAAACAGTTCATAAACTGGAGTCGTTAGCAAACAAAAATCGCACTAACTTTTGGCCGAATAGAGCGGCCACGACTACTGAAAAATATCATCCTGACGCCTATGATCGTCTCGATTTTGATAGCATTCAACATTTTATTGCTTTTATACTTCCTGGAAATTTTGATACCCGTTTCGATGCCGCAGGCAACGCATTAGCCTTATTAAATACTGAATTGAACCAAGCTCAAAAATCTCAAATTTCAGCATATATCAATGGGCTTTCTTCGGAAATTTCAAAAACGTTGATTCCAGCGTTTTGGCCTATCATTACCGAAGAAAGTAGTGATTGGGTTCTATTAAAAGGAAACTATTCGTATGACTTTAAAAATACACCCGGGAACTTTCACAATGGAGGAGTATGGCCTGTTTGGATGGGGCTGTTTTGTCTAGGTCTTGCCAACAATGGAATGCATAAAGAAGTTGAAAAAATTATAGCTGCCTTTACGGAAGTAGTCCTCATCAATGAGGCTTGGAATTTTCAGGAATATATCAATCCGCTTACCTCTTCACTCGGAGGCAAAACTCAAATGGGATATACTGCTTCAGGAATTGTCTTTATGAAATTAGCCCTTCTTAAATAATCTAAACAAATAACGATAACGTTTTCGTTGCTCAAATCACCAATTATTATCATCTAATTTAAAATTTCACCAAAAATTATAGATATTACAGTAGCGAAAATGCAGTTTTTGCAGCTTATGAATTCCATTATATACACCGACCAATATGTTTAAAAAACCAAAGTTATCGTTCTGGCAAATATGGAATATGAATGTTGGGTTCTTCGGAATTCAATTCAGTTTTGGACTACAGCAAACTGCCATTAATCCTATTTTTTCATTTTTAGGAGCGGATCACGGAGATTTACCTTTGCTCAATTTAGCTGGACCAGTTACTGGCCTTCTAATTCAACCAATTATCGGAGCCATTAGCGATAAAACTTGGTTACCCAAATGGGGAGGAAGAAGAAAACCTTTTTTCTTAATTGGCGCTATATTTGGAAGTCTGTGTTTATTGGCTTTTCCCTTTAGTTCACAACTATGGTTTGCCGTGGGGTTATTATGGATATTGGATGCCGGAAATAATACGGCCATGGAACCGTATAGAGCCTTTGTTGGTGATAAATTAAATGATGATCAACTTACCTATGGCTACCAGATGCAAAGTTTATTTGTTGGCGCGGGAATAACTATTGCTAATTTTTCATTATTCCTATTTAGAGATTGGTTTAGTGTTCCAATTGAAGAATCGACTGCCTTATGCAGCACGGCAACCGAAACCGTATCTGCCATTCCCAGATGGGTGTATTATTCCTTTTTCTTAGGTGCCTTTGCATCAATTGCGACAATCGCATGGTCCGTTTGGAAAACACCAGAAATACCACCAAATGAAGAAGAATTGCAAGAAATTAAAGATTTCAATAAAGATAAACCTAGCCCGATAATTCAAATTATATCTGTTCTTATTGTCATTCTGTCTATACCCATTGGATTAGGACTTACACTAGGTTTTACGTTTCCTATTTTAATGATTGATTACAATATTCTAGTCATCATTATTTTAGTATTGGCAATTGTTTGGCTTTACATTTTATATAAGTTAATAAAAAACAATCCAGAGAACTCTAGCATTAAAAAACTCGGCGATCTATTAGCGCCTTTTGTTGAAACCACTGAAGCCATTGGCCACATGCCAAAAATGATGTGGAAATTAGCTGGTGTTTATTTTTTCCAGTGGTATGCGCTCTTCGTGTATTGGCAATTTATCACCCCAATGTTGCGATCAAGCCTTTTTGGTATTACTCATGAGGACACCGAGAAATATGATAGTATTATAGAGTCTTGTGAGGCGGGTGAAGTGATAAGCGCGGTAGATACCTCCTTCGCTCAAAACATTCAACTCATCTCTGAACAGGCCTTAGCCCAAACAGGGCTTATGAATGGGACTTATAATTTAGTTACTATGCTTGTCGCACTAGCGCTAGTACCATTTGCAAAAAAATATGGTTCCCGAAATGTCTATGTGGTTTGCTTATTTATGTCGGCTGCAGCAATGTTGAGTATGCCATATATTGATGGCAAATACACCTTACTAGTTCCTATGATATTATTTGGTATTGGATGGGCCGCCATGATGGGCATCCCTTACGCCATGGTTTCAAAGGTCATTCCAGAAGAACGTCGTGGTGTTTATATGGGAATTGTAAATATGATGATAGTAATCCCAATGTTAATTCAGACGGTAACCTTTGGGCCAATTATAAAAAACCTCTTAGGCAATAGTGCGGTGAACGCCATTATTTTTGGCGGGGTATTTTTTGCCATCGCGGCATTGCTGGCATTGCGACTAGGTAGATCTATTCCTAAAAAAATTAGCGTATGAAAAATATAGGCATCAAGCTATCACTATTCCTGAATTATTTCGTTTTTGCATTTCTTTTGAACAGTGTAGGAACTGTAATATTACAGGTTCAAAGAAGTTTTGATGTTTCCAAAGCAGACGCTAGTTTATTGGAGGGTTTTAAGGACATCCCAATCGCCATAGCTTCGTTCATCCTGGCATCTTTTCTACCGAAAATTGGTTTAAAAAAATCAATGCTCATTGGATTAGCAATCGTAGCAATCATGTGCTTTGCCACTACTTTTTCTAACGAATTTTGGTTCTTTAAAATTCTCTTCTTGGCAATTGGAGTTTCTTTTGCACTTGTCAAGGTATCCGTTTTTGCGACCATTGGTTTAATCATTGATTCGAAAAAAGGACATGCTAGTTTCATGGGAATCATAGAGGCTATATTTATGGCGGGAATCTTAATTGGCAACTTAGCTTTTAGTTTTTTTATTGACGATGCAAATCCTAAATCTACTTTTTGGTTAAACATGTATTGGTTTATGGGGGCACTGTCGCTATTAGCTTTCCTAGTGCTTTTCTTTTCTAAACTTGACGAGAGTGCCGCCAAAATTGATCAAAGAAAATTTTCTGAAGATTTTAAAGAAATGCTTCGACTTATAGTAAAACCATTAACCATTGTTTTTATAATTAGCATTTTCATGTATGTTCTTATTGAACAAAGCTTTCAAACTTGGCTACCCACCTTTTATCAAGATATTTTAAAAACTCCGGCTAGTATGGCAATTCAAGCAGGAGCAAGTCTTGCTGGTGTTATTATGATTGGAAGATTTTTAGGGGGTGTTATTTTGAATCGTGTGAAGTGGATACACCTACTAAGTGTATGCCTCATTATGGCGGGAATAATAATTGTTCTTGTTTTGCCTTTAGCAGAAAACGTTATTCTCGACCCATCAACCAACTGGTTAAATGCTCCTCTGGCGGCATATCTACTTCCTCTATTAGGACTGTTCTTAGCTCCAATATACCCAACGATAAATTCAACTGTATTATCGGCCCTCCCAAAACATATGCATAGCTCGATGGCGGGGCTTATTGTGGTCTTCTCGGCTTTAGGCGGGACTATTGGCTCTATTATTACAGGAACTTTATTTGATGTTGTAGGTGGAAACAAGGTGTTTTACTTCTCCTTAATTCCATTGACAATCATACTAGCTTCTGTTTGGGTTTTAAACAAACAAGTTACCAAATCAACTCCTGAATGATTTTTCGCTAATGCAATTTAAACTCAAAATAGAAGCCACTAAATTTTTGCTCTTAGCCCAAGAAGATACAGACGGTGATAAAAAAATTACCATCGAAGATAAGGGGCCAAAGTCCTTTATTCTTACCAGCATCACTGGAGAGAATCACGAGATAAAAGGCACGTACCATTTAGCGAATCTATTGCAAGAGCTAGTGTTAGCCAAGCAAGATTCGGATGGATTTGGAATCGTATCACTTTCAAAAATTGAAGAGGTTCCAGTAATGCGTATTTCTAGGATGATCCGAGATTATTATTGGAATGGACTCACACGCACTATGGATGCAAACGGTATTGAAGCACTACTTTCGGACACTAAGAATGAAACTATAGAGAATGACATTCTAACTATCTATGTGCCAAAACATGATCAACTTGCCTTAGACTATTACGGTAAGCTAAAAGAGACGCTTCCTCTTGAAGTTGTTCAATTACCGGACCCAATTACTCCGAAATATGTGCAATCTTTAAACACCAAAAGTGGAATTCTTTCGCTGAAACTATCAGAAACAGAGAATGAAATCATTGGCACCCCATTTGTTGTTCCGGGGGGGCGCTTTAATGAAATGTACGGTTGGGATAGTTATTTCGAAGCCGTGGGGTTGCTTCAAGATGACCGAGTGGAACTTGCCATGGCTATGGCGGATAATTTTCAATATGAGATCAATCACTACGGAAAAATATTAAACGCCAATAGGTCCTACTACTTAACGCGTACCCAACCTCCTTTATATAGTAGTTTAATTGCTGAAGTTTTTGAAAAAACTCATGATATTGCGTGGCTAAAGAGTCATTTATCTACGGCCATCAAAGAATATGAAACGGTTTGGATGGAGGAAGGTAAACGCCTAACGCCTAACGGACTCAACCGTTATCTAGCCGAAGGTATTGGTATGCCGCCAGAAGCCGAAGCTGGGCACTTTCATCACGAAATTGCGGTACATGCAAAACTTGCAGAAATGCCAGTAAATGCCTATCAAACTGCCTATGCTGAGGGCGAGATAAAAAACGAAATGCTTGACCAATATTTCGTCCATGACCGCAGTGTTAGAGAATCTGGACATGACACCTCCTACAGAATAGAAGGAGTTTGTGCTCATCTTAATTTGGTGGAACTCAACGCCATGCTTTACAAATACGAAACAGACTTTGCCAACCTCATTGAAAATCATTTTGATGGAAAAATATCGTTCTCTCTCAAGACGTACACAGCTTCCTATTGGAAACAAAAGGCAATGAGCAGAAAAGAGAAAGTCAACACATTGCTATGGGATGAAGCTCAAGGAATATATTTCGATTACAACTTCGAAAAACAATCCTCACACGTATGCTATTCGGCCACAGCTTTGACCCCCTTATGGGCAAAATTATGCTCTGAGGAACAAGCCGAACTACTTATTCAAAAACTACTCCCAAAATTAAAAGAAAAAGGAGGAATTGTATCCTGTAATAAACTGAGTAGAGGTGAAATTTCAGAGGATCGTCCACAAAAACAATGGGATTACCCGAACGGATGGGCACCCCATCAAATGATGATTTGGAAAGGGTTAGAGCACTATGGGTACATAGCAGAACAACAAGAACTGATCTATCGGTGGTTGTATATGATCACTAAAAATGCGGTAGATTATAACGGCACCATTCCAGAAAAATTTGATGTTGTCGCTGCGACGCACAAAGTATTTGCCGAGTATGGTAATGTAGGAACTGAGTTTAGTTATATCACTAAAGAAGGTTTTGGCTGGATGAATGCCTCTTTTCAATATGGCGTTTCACTCTTACAAGCTAAATACCTAGAACCATTAAATAATCTAATCCCCCCAGAAGACGTATTCTAATGACCGTAACAAATCTCGAAACTAGATCTATTGATATTCTCTGCGTGGGAGAAACACTCATTGACTTTATTGGTACGCAGTTAGAAAAGCCAATAAGAGAAACCAAAGACTATCATAGATATCTTGGAGGCTCTCCAAGCAATGTAGCTATGAATATGTCTCGATTGAATCTCAACGTACATATGATAGCTACCGTGGGAAAGGATGGTTTTGGAGATTATATAGTTAGGCGCTTTAACGAAACCGGAATTAACACAACGGGTATTTCAGAAATAGAAAAACCAACGACCGTAATCTTTATCAATAGGACCAAAGATACACCCGAGTTTATCGCTATGCGCGGAGCAGATCACTATATTGATGAACATCAAATTGATTATGACAGCTTAAAGGACACCAAAATTTTCCATACTAGTTGCTTTGCCTTAAGCAAACAACCAGCACGCGACACTATTCTAAAAAGAGCACATCATGCCCATCAAGCGGGATGTCAATTGAGTATCGACATCAACTATTCAGAAAAAATATGGTCGGATACTTACGAGGCCCTCGCCACTATAAAACAATATTGTTCGCTAGAACCGCTAGTTAAAGTGAGTCAGGACGATATGGATCGTCTCTACGGAAAGGCGCTATCTCACGAGGAAATTTTCACTAACTTACACCAATTAGGTGCCAAATTAGTTTGTCTCACACTGGGAAAAGAAGGCGCTAAATTGAGTGAGGCAGGAAAACCTGTTTTAGAGTTATCCGCCTTAAAAGTGGACAAAATTATGGACGCGACAGGGGCTGGCGATGCTTTTTGGAGTGGCTTTCTCTTTGCATGGCTTAAAGGAAAATCCAACGAAACTTGCATGGAAACAGCGTTAAAAATGGCCGCAATCAAGTTGCAAAACGTTGGACGAATTCCTGATTACGCATTAATTATCTCAAGTATATTAACTAACTAACACCAAATAAATCTTATGACAATTATTACTTTTTTGGCTTTTACCATATTGGTGGCCGTTGTTGCCTATATAGCTGCACGAAAGACCAATGAAAAAAGTGCCGATGGGTATTTCCTAGGAGGCAGAAGTTTAACGGCAGGTGTTATTGCCGGATCCTTATTATTAACCAATCTTTCTACAGAGCAAATTGTGGGTCTAAATGGATCCGCTTATGAAAGTGGCCTTTCCGTAATGGCTTGGGAAACTCTCGCTGCCATTGCTATGGTGGTAACGGCATTGTTCTTATTACCTCGATATCTCAAAGGAGGACTTACAACAGTTCCGCAGTTCCTTGCCAAGCGTTTTGATGTAACCACGAAAACCATTACCTCTGGCTTGTTCTTAACGGGTTATGTAGTAGTACTCTTGCCCGTCATCTTATACTCGGGCTCGGTAGCTATTAGTGGAATGTTTAATATCCCTGAAGC
>JAHZIZ010000195.1 GCA_022601215.1 Bacteroidota bacterium | reverse complement strand
GGCTTACATTAAAAATTTAGAGCTAATAGACTTGTTACCGTGCACGCTCAACATCACATCTGCAAATAAGTTGGCGCAAGTGAGTACTCTTAATTTTGGGCTTTTCTTTTGAAGCGGAATAGAATCGGTTACAATAAGCTCTTCTAATTTAGAATTTTCTAAACGTTCGTAGGCATTTCCAGATAGGATAGGATGCGTACAAATAGCTCGTACACTTAGGGCGCCGCGTTCCATCATAAGATCGGCCGCTTTGGTTAAGGTTCCGGCAGTGTCCACCATGTCATCTACTAAGACTACATTTTTACCCTGTACGTCACCAATCAATTCCATATGCGAAATTACGTTGGCTTTCGCCCGTTGCTTGTAGCAAATCACTACGTCGCTTTCCATGGCCTTTGAGTAGGCGTAGGCACGCTTACTACCTCCCATATCAGGAGAGGCAATGGTCAGGTTATCTAGGTTGAGATTTTTTAAATAAGGTAAGAAAATGGTAGAGGCAAAAAGGTGATCGACTGGCTTTTCGAAAAAACCTTGAATCTGATCTGCGTGTAAATCCATTGTAATAATTCGGGTCGCACCAGCTGTTTCCAACATTTTAGCGACCAATTTGGCTGCAATAGGAACACGAGGCTTGTCTTTACGATCTTGGCGTGCCCAACCAAAATAAGGGAGTACCGCTGTAATATGTCTGGCCGAAGCTCTTTTGGCAGCATCTAACATCAATAGCATTTCCATAAGGTGGTCACTATTGGGATGTGTAGAGCCAATGATAAAAACCCTGCTTCCTCTAACCGATTCTTCAAAAGAAGGTTGAAATTCTCCATCGCTATAGGTGGAGGTGATGACGTTTCCGAGAGGCACGCCAAATTTTTTGGCGATGTTTAGTGCGAGTTCCTCACTTTGCTTGCAGGCAAAAATTTTGGCTTGTGTGGTTAATGAAGACATAGTTGGTTTATTTATGTGCTGCAAATGTAAAATTTTAAGTCGCTTATTGTAGAAAAATGAAGGGTAGAATTACTAACAATTTTATACCAATTATTGCATAAAAATAATGTGGAGATAGTAATAAAATGTGTATTTTTGCCCTCCAATTGCTCAAGTGGTGGAATTGGTAGACACGTTGGATTCAAAATCCAATGTCGCAAGACGTGCGGGTTCGATTCCCGCCTTGAGTACGAGCAAATCATTGAGAGATTTGAATGTGAGCGAGTTCCTTTTTAGGAACTCGCTTTTTTTTTGCACAGTGGGATGTGTTTCTCTCGATGACTCTCAAGTGGAACTTAATCGCTAAAATTGATTAGCAATTAAATGTTTTATAGCAAAGACAGTAAAGATTGCTTATTCAGTTTTTAGTAGTTTCGAGTATCCAGTGAAATGGCCATTGTTTATTTTAATAATATACAGACCACTCGTTTTTAACTTACCTAGATCAATATGATCTATGCCATTAGTAATTCTGTCTCTAAGCACTTCTTTGCCTGAGTAATCATAGATTGTCATTATATAATTGTCGTTCTCTTGATAATTTGATAATCTAATCCAAGTATTGTTCTTAGCTGGGTTAGGCGTGCATGCAAAATGGAATTCTTTACTTATGGATAGAGGGGTGCTTGATTGCGTATAACTTGTCAATGGAGTTGGAGTGTCGTATTCGTATATGTATGCCGAACCAGCATCTAGTATAAAATTTGAGCCATTTTCATCGTGATCCTCACGTGTAGCTGTAACGATAATCGTATCATCTGAAATGGCCACCCCACTACCAAAACGATCATCTACAGCTCTATCCGAGGCAACTATTTTTTGTTCTTCACTCTAGGTCTGAGATAGGCTATTATATTTTGATATATAAGCGGATCCTGCATTGTTCATAGTCATGGTTCCAGTTGCATTGTGATCTTCAAAAATACTTCCAACAACGAGTAAACCTTCGCTCGAAATTTCCACAGCATGGCCAAATGAGTCGTTTGAATTTCTATCACTGGGCACTAATTTATTTTGAAGAGACCAAACTCCAGTAACGGTATTTTTATGGTAAACAAATGCGGAACCCGACTGAATTAAAGGGTTTGAACCGTTTGCGTCAAGATTATCTCCAGGCGCCCCAGCGATGATAAAGTAGTTGTCTATATTTACATTAACGCCAAAGAATTCGTTAGCATTTCGATCTGTTGAAGTTAGTTTTTTTACCTCTAACCAAACTGGGGCAACCGTTGGTTTTTCAAAAATATATGCAGCTCCGGAATCTTCTATTTCGTTTGCCTCATTTTCATCATAGTCGTTTCCTGCAGCGCCAATAACAGCAATATTTTGCGAAATTGATACCGAAGTCCCAAAGAGATCAAAAGCATTTCGATTAGCGGGGGTTATTTTTTGCTTTAGGACCCAATCGATAGGACTACCACTGCCACCCGTTCTTTCAAATAAGTAAGCTGCCCCGGCTCCATTTAGTATAGGAAGCGTTGCGTCACCATCATCTAGGGAACCTA
Source organism: Bacteroidota bacterium (assembly GCA_022601215.1). Taxonomy (GTDB): domain Bacteria; phylum Bacteroidota; class Bacteroidia; order Flavobacteriales; family Flavobacteriaceae; genus Aureisphaera. Next base: position 2,083 of record JAHZIZ010000195.1, on the reverse strand, counting down.
CAAGGATTCTTCTTGATGTTATGTCAACGGACTGTCCATAATAACCATTGGTTTCACGATCTGCGTACTCGGGTAATATCTTGAGATGTTCAACCCAACCCAAGAAGGTTTTCTTGAAGATATAAGCGGCACCACTATCAACTAACTCTCCACCACCCAATAACGGTTGGTGTTGACGAGGGGCTCCCACAACAATAAAGTCTTCATATTCAGAGATGGCTACGGACGCTCCAAAATTGGCATTGGCCTGAGCGTCACTAGCTGTAATTTTTTGGAGTTCTACCCAGTCGCCAGCGCTAGTTCTTTCATATATGTAAACGGCTCCTGCATTCACCAAACCTGAATGGTTATTTTGGGCTGCTCCAACAACGGCTATGTCACCATAGATACTTACGGGTTTTAGAAAGTTCTTACCTCCGAAATTAGCTTCTACTTGTCGATCTGAGGCCGTAATTTTGTCCTGCTGCACCCAACTTTGTGAATGCCCCAATTGAAACATTATCACACTTAACAATAACATCCAAATTTTAATTCTTTTCATAACGTGCAATTTTTTAGAATAATACCTTGATTAAAGGTATCATTTTCTTGATGATACTTTGCTCGCAAGAAGTCTGGATTACTTAATAGTAGTCGTATAAGATGAATTTTGATTTCTAGGTTAGTTGCCCTTTTCTTTCAAAGATTTTAAATACCAACGCTCCACTTTTTCTCTTGCCCAAGGGGTTCTGCGTAAGAATTTTAAACTTGATTTTATAGAAGGATTATGAGTAAAACAACGAATGTTTACCTGAGCGCCCATCATTTCCCAGCCGTATTTGTTGTGTAAGTACTCTACTATATCTGCCAGTTTCACACCGTGCAATGGGTTGTTAGGTTGGGACATTATTCTTTTATAAATGGTTTAATTGTTTTGTTGTTTTCTGAATGAACTTCCAGAAAATATAGGCTTGAAGGCAATCCCGAAACATCGATATTATGATCAGGAGCCACCTCATTTAAAACCTGTTTTCCATAAATATCATAAATGGAAATGGTCTCAATCTGTAGGGGTTCAGAAGTGATAAATAACGCATCGCTTGTTGGGTTGGGGTGGATCGTGATTTTGTTTCTATTAATTTCCTTGTTAGCAAGTACGTAGTTACCATGTATGGCTGTATTACCTTCTGGAGTAGTTAGAATTAGCGTTTTTTTGTTGTCAGGCTCATCTAATATTTCATAATCAAAAGTTCTACCTATGGCACCGTCACCAAACAAGATAATGGATAGGTATTGCAATTCAAGTTCACAATAATTACAATCTCCTAGTGTCACAGAAGGTTTTTGAAGGACAAAATTGTCTGCATTCAGTATGGTACCATAATCGCTAAAAACATTAAAATCAATGATGGCAAATATTTCATAAGCCTGGGAATTTTCAAAAAACTGAATTCCTGGGTCGTACTCAGGATTCCCAGGATGGAATTGTGGGACATCAATATGCTCTCCATCAATAATCATGGAGTGTAATTTCCAATCGTTTTCTAGTAACTCTTGTTGTGCTATCCCCAGATAAGAGAGGAGGAGTGTTAGTATTAAGACTGCTTGTGTTTTCAAAGTTCTTTTTTTAGCAAGGCAATAGATAAAGTTATGAAATTCCTGCCACTTTCTTTATTTTTGATGGTCGTTAATGATAAATTAAACTCCTTTTTATGAACGAATTTACCCTTTATTTCACCCTAGGATTAGAACATGTGTTGGACATGCAAGCGTACGATCATATGCTATTTTTAGTTGCATTGTGTGCCTCTTACAGTCTAGGGTCCTGGAAGAGGCTGTTTTTGCTAGTTAGTTTGTTTACCTTAGGACATACCGCTTCTCTATATCTGGCTTCTAGGGGGTGGTTCCCTATTTCTAGTGAATGGATTGAAATTCTTATACCCATAACCATTTTACTTACTGCGGTCTATAGTTTTTGGAGTGCTTATAAATCTAATAGTATCGGTAACGAAAAGGTTTTATATGTCGTTACGCTATTATTTGGTTTTATTCATGGATTTGGTTTTGGAAGATACTTTATTCAGATTAATGATGAAGGAGAAAT
>JAHZIZ010000194.1 GCA_022601215.1 Bacteroidota bacterium | reverse complement strand
CAGGCTTACGCTTCCTTGCCATTCATTTTCATCTAGTACATAGGCTGCTTTAAACGGAGCTCCTTCACACGCTATTTCATGCTTATCACCTAGCCCAAAACCAATCCCTGTAATTGATTGCCCATTGCCTTGTTTCATTACCAATCGCAGATGACTTTTATCTTCTCCCACCTGTTTGCCACGCCCTGTATCTTTAATAGTCTGCGTCATAAAAACAGGTGCCATATTTCCGGGTCCAAAGGGAGCGAATTGTTTTAAAATACGATAGAATTTTGGAGTGATATCATCGAAAGTAATTTCAGTATCAATGGTAATTTCTGGGTTGAGCAATTTAGGATCTATAGTCTCTAGAACTACTTTCTCGAACTGCTTTTTAAAGCCTTCATATTGCTCTTCTTCCAAGGTTAAACCCGCCGCGTATTTATGTCCGCCAAACTGTTCAATATGCTCAGAACAGGCCTGCAAAGCATTATAGACATCAAATCCTTTTACAGATCGCGCCGAGGCCGCGAGTTTCTCGCCACTTTTCGTAAACACCAAGGTAGGACGATAATAGGTTTCTGTGAGTCGGGAGGCAACAATTCCAATGACTCCTTTATGCCAAGTGGGATCATAGACTACCGTAGTCATGCGATCTTCTTCTTTATTTTCGGTTATTTGAGTCAAAGCTTCCTGGGTAATTCTCTTATCAGCTTCACGTCTATCGGTATTATACTGTTCAATTTCGGCGGCCCAGCTTGTAGCCTCCTCCATATCTGTCGCTGTAAGCAAGGACACGGCATGATTACCATGCTTCATTCTTCCTGCGGCATTGATGCGAGGGGCAATGATAAAAACCACATCGGTAATGGTCAGGCTTTGTTTTTTTACTTGCTGAATAATAGCTTGAAAACCTGTTCTCGGATTAGAATTCATCACCTTTAGCCCATAATAAGCTAAGACTCTGTTCTCACCTGTCATGGGAACGATATCTGCGCCAATAGCGGTAGCTACCAAATCCAAATAAAGCAGCAAATCTTCAATTTCCTGATCTCGTTTAGAACCCAAAGCCTGAATCAACTTAAACCCGACTCCGCAGCCACAGAGCTCCTTATACGGATACTCACAGTCCTCTCGTTTAGGATCTAAAACAGCTACCGCCTTTGGTATTATAGGTCCTGGACGGTGGTGGTCGCAAATGATAAAATCGATTCCCTTTTCTGAGGCATAATCCACTTTATCTGTCGCTTTAATGCCACAATCCAACGCAATGATTAAACTGAAGTCATTGTCTGCGGCAAAATCAATTCCTTGATAAGACACGCCGTAACCTTCTGCATAACGATCTGGAATATACGTAGCAACATTGGGATAATAACTGGTGAGATAAGAAGATACTAGGGCCACACTGGTAGTCCCATCAACGTCGTAATCTCCATAGACTAGAATGTTTTCTTCATTCGCAATAGCTTCTTCTATTCGGGCTACCGCTCTGTCCATGTCTTGCATTAAAAAAGGATCGTGTAATGACGAGAGACTCGGCCGAAAAAAATTTTTAGCCTGATCAAAGGTTTCAATCCCTCTTTGCAGGAGTAAGCTTGCAATAAGAGGGTGGACCCCTAATTCATTCGCTAATTTTTCTATATGTTCCTGGGGCGGTTTGGGTTTCAGTGTCCAACGCATAGGCTTTGTTACCCAACTAAACGAGTTAGTTTTGGTCTTTTTAAAAAGGGGAGTGAGAGGTAAAGGTATAAATATTTCTCAATATTTGGATTCACTTTAAAGGATGTTGTATTTTTGAGACACACATAAACAAACCTTAAACTATGCCTTTAGTAACGCCTTTATCTGCAGATCACGATCTAGAAACTCGTGAGCTGGCCGAATTTTTTAACGAAACTCTGGGTTTTTGCCCAAATAGTGTCTTAACCATGCAACGTAGACCTGCCATTAGCAAGGCTTTTATTAACCTAAACAAAGCTGTTATGGCCAATGAAGGTCGTGTGACCTCAGCGCTAAAACGTATGATTGCTTGGGTGAGTAGTAATTCTACCGGATGTCGTTATTGTCAGGCGCATGCTATTCGCGCGGCAGAACGCTACGGAGCAGAGCAGGAGCAATTAGATAACATTTGGGAATACCGCACCCATCCTGCTTTTAGCGAAGCAGAACGTGCTGCCTTAGACTTTTCATTACAGGCTTCTCAGGTCCCTAATAATGTAGACGAAGAGATTAAAACTCGATTATATGAACATTGGGACGAAGGAGAAATAGTAGAAATGCTTGGCGTAATTTCGCTGTTTGGATACCTAAATCGTTGGAATGACTCAATGGGGACTTCCATTGAAGGCGGTGCTGTAGAAAGCGGTGATCAATACTTAGGAAAACACGGTTGGAACAAAGGGAAACATCTTTAATTTCTTGATTTACTAGAATTGAAAAAAAAGCCCTCATAGAAATGAGGGCTTTTTTTATATAAATTTTTGTGTGACACTTCGCAATTGTGGAATGACTTCCTCCTCAAACCAAGGGTTCTTAGTTAACCAATGCCTATTTCGAGGAGAAGGGTGTGGCAGTGGTAAAAACTTTGGTAGGTATTCCTCGTAATTCTTAACCGTCTCGGTAAGGGTCCTTTTAGCTTGTTTTCGCAAATAATATTTTTGAGCATACATCCCTATAAGCAAAACCAGTTCCACTTTAGGCATTTGACCTAGAAATGCTTCGTGCCATTGTGGAGCACATTCTGGGCGAGGTGGCAGATCCCCGCTTTTCCCCTTCCCAGGATAACAAAACCCCATAGGCACTATCGCAATGTTTTCGGTATTGTAAAAAGCATCAACACTTATATCTAACCATCTTCTTAGCTCTTTGCCACTAGCATCGTCCCAGGGAATACCCGAGGCATGCACCTTGGTTCCAGGTGCTTGTCCAATTATAATAATTTTAGAATTAGGATGTCCCGTAACTACAGGGCGAGGTCCTAGATCAAGATGTGTTGAACAAATAGTACATTGTTGTATTTCTGAAAGGAGCTGTTTCATTTCTTCCCTCCCACGATAATCACTATCTCTCCTTTTGGCGGCTTTGCTTCAAAATGGGAAAGCACTTCTGAAACACTACCCCTCACGGTCTCTTCGTGTAGTTTTGTAATTTCCCTAGATACTGAAACTGCCCGGTCTTCTCCAAAATATTCTTTAAAATGACCCAATGTCTTTAGGAGCTTATGAGGCGATTCATAAAAAATCATCGTTCGAGTCTCATCTGCCAATAGTAGCAATCTTGTTTGCCTCCCTTTTTTAACGGGCAAAAACCCTTCAAACACAAACTTATCGTTAGGCAACCCACTGTTCACTAAAGCCGGAACAAAGGCTGTCGCTCCTGGTAAGCAATCTACTTCGAGCCCTGCTTCAACGCAGGCTCGAGTTAACAAAAATCCAGGGTCACTAATAGCAGGAGTACCGGCATCACTAATTAAAGCAATCGTCTCACCACTTTTAATACGGTTAACCATTCCTTCGGTAGTTTTATGCTCATTATGCATATGATGAGATTGCATGGGTGTCGAAATCTCAAAATGCTTGAGTAATTTGCCACTGGTTCGGGTGTCTTCCGCTAGAATTAAGTCGGCCGCTTCCAGGACCTCCACAGCACGAAAGGTCATGTCTTTGAGATTGCCAATAGGGGTGGGTACGAGATACAGTTTGGACACAATACTTATTTTAGAATTACGAGTAATGAAACACAAAGTTACGGCTTTGCCTTATTTTCAGTTTCAACTTCTGCTTCATTTTCAAGATCAGCTTAGGAATAGCGCACCTCTTTTCCGAAGAAATAAGAGAGCAACAAACCAACCATAGCAATTAGTGTTAGAGTAACATCATCTCCCGCTTTGTAATGGGCGGTAAAGGCGAGTACCAAATCGAAAAAGAATCCAGCGTAGGCCCATTCGGTGAGCCATTTGCTTTTGCGCCAAAATATCATAATCACTCCAAGTACTTTGGCTGTAGCCAGCGGAATCACCAAATAAGTTGGATACCCCAAATACTCATAGAACCCTCTTACCATTTCCGTCTTGGTAAAATACATGCTCGCAGAATATAGCATGATCCCACAAATAAGGACAGTGGCTATCCAATAAATAATTTTTTGAACCTTCATCTGATGCTCGTTTAGTTGAAGCTATTTTCTATGATTTTCATAAAACGCTTGGACACATCATCCTTATGAAGCCAATAATTATAATCTGGTTTTACTTTCCCCTTTATAAAAGTTTCTGCCTCTTCAAAACTAGCAAAGGTCGTAACCTGAGATAGTACGCGAGAATAGTCTTCGGTTTTACCATCGAAAAGATGTTTTATAAAAGCCAATCGATCATTAAGACCAATATTCAAACCTTTTGCAATCGCATCATTAATTGATTTAGGCCTATTAATTGTATTATTCGTGTTTTTCTCCTCTTCTTTAGGAGCTTCCGTTTGGCTTACTGGAGCATCAATCATTTCTTTGAACTCTTTCGCAATTAGTGTTTCATCTTTGCGCTCAAAAACAGGCATTTCTTTAAAATTAGATGCAAAGTCTTCTAAATCGTTTTTATTGAATGCTTTTTTTGGCAGGACTTCTTCTAACAAAGCATCTACTTTATTACTTTCTTCTGGCATTTGGGCAACAATGTCTTTGATCTTCTCAATGACAGGTTCCATGATCTCATCTTTGTGATCGGGCTGCGGAACTGGCTCAGGTTCTTTAAACCAATTATTTTCCCGGTAACTCTTTGAATCTAGGGATTCTATTTCATCTTCACCTTCTCCTAACAATTGTACTTCCAAATACTCTAAAACTGACAGTTTCTCGTACAATTTGCGAGCCGTCTCTTTCATCTTACGAGTGTTGTTAGTAGCATCCTCTGTTAGGATTTGCTCAGCAAGACTTTTTATCTGTGATCGCAATTTCTTCTTCATAACTTTTACAATTAAAGTGCCTTCCTATTTTTTGTTTTGTTAAATTTACGCATCCTTTGTCTAAACGTCAAAGAATTCCTTTTTATTCTGAACCTTAGTTATGTTTCTTGAAAATACAGTAAATCAAAAAGAGCAATTTGGATGGATTGAAGTGATTTGTGGCTCCATGTTTTCAGGAAAAACCGAAGAACTAATACGCCGTTTAAAACGGGCTCAATTTGCTCGTCAAAAAGTCGAAATATTTAAACCCGCAGTAGACATTCGCTATGACGAAGACAAAGTAGTTTCTCATGATAGCAATGAAATTTTATCTACTCCAGTACCGGCAGCTGCAAACATTCCTATCTTAGCCGATGGTTGTGATGTTATAGGAATTGATGAAGCTCAGTTTTTCGATGATGAAATTGTGAAGATTTGTAATGATCTTGCCAATCGTGGTATGCGTGTTATTGTTGCAGGGTTAGACATGGATTACAAAGGGAATCCATTTGGTCCGATGCCTGCCCTTATGGCCACGGCCGAATATGTCACCAAAGTACATGCTGTCTGCACTCGAACTGGAAACCTCGCTAATTACAGCTATCGAAAAGCGCAAAGTGATGATTTGGTTTTGCTAGGAGAAACAGAAGATTATGAACCCTTAAGCAGAGCAGCCTTCTACAAGGCTCAGTTAAGGGAAAAGGTACGGAAAATGGATGTAACCGAAGCCGAGCAAATCTCGCAAAAAAAGAAAGCACAATAACAACTGCCTTATATGAGCCCTACTCGAGAAACTATTCTTGAAATTAATCTGGATGCTTTAGCGCACAATTACCATTACCTTACTTCAAAACTATCCCCAAATACTAAAGTGATGGGGGTGGTAAAAGCATTTGGCTATGGGAGTGAAGCCAATGAAATTGCAAAAGAGTTGGTCAACTTAGGTGTCGACTATTTTGCGGTAGCATATGTTCAAGAGGGAGTTGCACTTCGCGATGCGGGAATTACGCTACCTATTTTGGTTTTGCACCCACAACCCATTCATTTTGAAACACTAATTGAACGTTGTCTGGAGCCTGCGTTATACAGTCCAAGAATTTTGAGAGAATTCATTCATACTGCCGAAAAGAAGGCACAGCAAAACTATCCTGTGCACCTTAAATTCAATACAGGTCTAAATAGACTAGGATTTTGGGAAAATGATATCGACTGGATAGTTCAACAGCTGCAAGAAACCGAGTCCATTTTGGTTTGTTCGCTATTCTCTCATTTAGCTGCCAGTGATGACTTAAAAGAAAAACAGTTTACTGAAAAACAGATAGCCGATTTCAAAAGTATTGCGAAAGACATAAAAAGCAAATTAGACTATACTCCGTTTATGCATCAGAGTAACACTTCGGCTGTGATACACTATCCTGAAGCAAACTTTGATTTGGTACGCATGGGAATTGGATTATACGGCTACGGGAATTCGGAAGAAGAAGACAAACAATTAAAACCCGTAGCGAAGCTAAAGACTGTGATTTCTCAAATTCATACCATTGAACCTGGAGAAACCGTAGGATATAATCGCGCGTACCAATCTCAGGGACACGAAAAAACAGCTACATTGCCTATAGGTCATGCTGATGGTATTTCTCGCCAACTCGGCAATGGTACAGGAGCGGTCCTTATTAATGGAAAGAAAGCCCCAATTATTGGGAACGTTTGTATGGATATGTTGATGGTAAATATCACGGGAATTGAGTGTAAAGAAGGGGATGAAGTCGTTGTTATTGGAGATGAACAATCGGCAAGTGAGCTGGCTTCTAACATGGGAAGCATCTCCTATGAACTACTCACTGCGATCTCTCAACGAGTGAAGCGTGTCATTCTTCGAAAACCACTCTCTACAACATAAATCTTTTGTTAAAATCGGCTTATTTAACTAAATTGGGTACTTATTAACTCATAAACCAATCAAATTATGCTTAAAGAATTTAAGAATTTTATCATGACCGGTAATGTCATTGAGTTTGCCATTGCGGTAATTCTCGCTGGAGCCGTTGGCCTTGTGGTTAACAGCTTTGTTAACGACATTGTCATGCCAGTAGTGGGTCATTTTGCAGCCGGTGTCGACTTTAAAGATATTGTTATTGAATTAGCGCCAGCAGTAGGTGTTGAAGGAGAAGAAGGATATAAAGCAGCAAGTGCCATCAAAATTGGAGCTTGGATTAATACGATCATCAATTTAATTATTGTTGGATTTGTATTGTTTATGATGTCTAAGGCATATAATAAATCTAAAAAGAAGAAAGAAGAAGCGGCTCCAGATCCAGGACCGTCTGAAATTGATTTATTAACTGAAATCAGAGATTCTTTAAAGAAATAATGCGATAGCAACCGCTATACTACATGTTCTAACTAAACCCTTCATCGCCTTGGCAATGAAGGGTCTTTTTTTTGCATTTTATTCTGAAAAAAATAATCGCATTGTACTACTTTTGAAGTCTAAACGCTTAACAATATGAAAGTAGCCGTAGTAGGTGCCACAGGAATGGTAGGTACCGTGATGTTAAAAGTTCTTGCCGAACGTAATTTCCCAATAACACATTTGCTTTTAGTAGCATCAGAAAGATCGATTGGAAAACTTTTGACCTATGATGGGAAGTCTTATCCTATTATAAGTATGCAAGACGCCATAGATGAGAAGCCCGATATTGCTATTTTCTCGGCAGGAGGAACCACATCGATAGAATGGGCGCCAAAATTTGCTGTTGCGGGTACTACAGTAATTGACAATTCATCCGCCTGGCGTATGGATCCTACAAAGAAGTTGGTGGTCCCAGAAATAAATGCTTTCGAGTTAACTAAAGAAGATAAAATAATCGCTAATCCAAACTGTTCTACGATACAAATGGTGATGGCTTTAGCTCCATTACATAAAAAATATCAAATGAGGCGTGTGGTTGTTGCTACCTATCAATCGGTTTCTGGAACTGGAGTAAAGGCCGTTCGACAAATGGAGAATGAAATGGCCGGCGTAAGTGGTGAAATGGCCTATCCTTATCCCATTCATAGAAATGCATTGCCCCATTGCGATGTCTTTGAAGAAAATGGATACACCAAAGAAGAGATGAAACTGGCACGTGAACCACAAAAAATTCTAAACGATCGAACATTCTCCGTTTCGGCTACAGCCGTGAGAATTCCAACCGCTGGAGGACATAGCGAAGCGGTCAACGTTGAATTTATAAACGATTTCGATCTT
>JAHZIZ010000193.1 GCA_022601215.1 Bacteroidota bacterium | reverse complement strand
AGTCTCATTGTACACGTTAAGGCTATAATTTTCGACACCCATGCCTTTTACAAAATGCTCCATCATTTTAGTGGATTCGGAATTCGTCTTGAAACCACTCGGTGTATTTACATAGAGTAAGTGCATTTTGGCACCGATATCTCTAGCAAATTTTTGAGCGTTATCAAAAGGGCGACGACATTCTTCGCTAAAATCTGTGGCAAATACGAAATCGTTTACTTCAAAACTAGCGTGTTCATTCTTTATAACCAATACAGGAATGTTAGAAGTGCGTACAACTTTTTCCGTATTACTTCCAATAAACATCTCTTTAAACCCACTGGAACCATGAGACCCCATAACGATAAGATCAATATCTTTTTCTTTGACCGTTTGTTGAATGTCATCGTAGATTTCTCCATGACCTATGGCTTCACGCACTTCAATGTCTTCTAAATAATTGCGTTGCAACAACTTAGAGAATTCTTGTTCGGCTAACCTGATGAAGTAAATGGATTCTGGAAACGCTCCAGATTGCCCAACATCGTTTATGTGAGAAGGTAGGCTAAGGGAATGTTCGAGATAGATTTCACTATTGTTTTTTTTGGCAATTTGTACTGCAACTTTTAGGGCATTTTCGGCTTGTATGGAAAAATCAGTGGGTACTAGAATTCGTTTCATAAGGCGGTTATTTGGAAGGAATTAGCAGCTTGAATTTACAAAATATTTATGAACCTATTCTTTTTTATAATCCCAAAAAATATAGTATATTTGCAGCGAATTTAAGAGCAACAAGGTGAGGGGACGGGAAGTCCCCTCTTTTTATAGCCACAATCGAATGCGTAAAAAAGTAACTCCATTATTGGAAAAAGGCTTGGAAGAAAATCCTTCACTATTTTTAATAGATTTAGACATTTCGTCCAGCAATCACATACGTGTGATTATAGACGGAGATGAAGGAGTGAAAGTCGAAGATTGCATGGCTATAAGCCGAGCTATTGAGCACAACCTAGACCGTGAAGAGGAAGATTTCTCATTGGAAGTGTTGTCTGCGGGAGTGTCGGAACCGTTAAAATTAGTGCGTCAGTATCAGAAAAATTTAGGACGTACTCTTAAGGTGAAAACCGAAGATGAAACCCTAGAAGGGAAATTGGCTGAGGTAAATGATGAAGGTCTAACCTTGCAATGGAAAGCTCGTGAACCCAAACCTGTAGGTAAGGGAAAAGTAACCGTTCAAAAAGAGGCGATCGTGCCTTATCAAAATATTGTAGAAGCAAAAGTTATGGTAACATTTTAATTTAGGGTGATATGGAAAATTTAGCGTTAATAGATTCTTTTTCAGAATTTAAGGATGATAAGCAAATTGACAGAGTTACACTTATGGCGATTCTAGAAGATGTTTTTAGAAATGCATTAAAGAAAAAATACGGAAGTGATGATAACTTCGATATCATTGTGAACCCAGACAAAGGAGATTTAGAAATTTGGAGAAACCGAATTGTTGTTGCCGATGGAGATGTGATGGATCCTAATGAAGAGATCTCATTAACAGAAGCGCGAAAGATTGAAGATGACTTTGAGGTGGGTGAGGATGTATCGGAAGAAGTGAAGTTAATGGATCTTGGGCGTCGTTCCATTTTGGCGTTACGTCAGAACTTGATTTCAAAAATTCACGAACACGATAATACAATTATCTACAAGCAGTTTAAGGACTTAGAAGGAGAAATTTATACAGCTGAAGTGCACCATATTCGTCACCGTGCAGTAATTTTATTAGATGATGATGGTAATGAGGTGATACTTCCGAAGGACAAGCAAATTCCTTCAGATTTTTTCAGAAAAGGAGATAATGTAAGAGGGATTATTGAGAGTGTGGAGTTAAAAGGAAATAAGCCTGCCATTATTATGTCACGTGCTAATCCACTGTTCTTAGAGAAGTTATTTGAACAGGAAATCCCTGAAGTATTTGATGGTCTGATCAACGTTAAGAAGGTAGTACGAATTCCAGGAGAAAAAGCAAAAGTGGCAGTTGATTCTTATGATGATCGTATTGATCCAGTTGGAGCTTGTGTTGGAATGAAAGGTTCTCGTATCCATGGAATTGTTCGAGAATTAGGAAATGAGAATATTGATGTAATTAATTACACTAATAACTTAAATCTTTTTATCACTCGTGCTTTGAGCCCAGCCCGTGTTACTTCCATCAAAATTGATGAAGAAACGAAACGCGCCGAAGTGATCTTAAAGCCAGAGGAAGTGTCTAAAGCGATTGGACGTGGAGGACATAACATTCGTTTAGCTGGACAGTTGACCGGTTATGAGATCGACGTGTTGCGTGAAGGAGCCGAAGAAGATGTAGAGTTAACCGAGTTTAAAGATGAGATCGAAGAATGGATCATCGATGAATTTAAGAAAATTGGGTTAGACACCGCCAAAAGTGTGTTAGATAAGGATATTTCATTCTTGGTAAAGGGAACTGACCTTGAGGAAGAGACCATTCAAGAAGTTGTGAATATATTGAAAGAAGAATTTGAAGAGTAGTTGAAAGTTTAACTACATTTACGATTCAAAATTAAAGAATAACAGGAAAGCATTTTATGGCTGAAGTAAAAACAATGAGACTTAGTAAAGTACTGAGGGAATTCAATATCTCGCTGGATCGTGCCGTGGAGCATTTAGCTGCCAATGGTTACGATGTGGAGGCACGTCCTACCACTAAGATTAGCGATACCGAATACCAAGTACTTTTCGATGAATTTCAAACCGACAAAAGTAAAAAGGTAGCTTCCAAAGAGGTAGGAGAGGAAAAGAGGAAAGAGAAGGAAGAATTGCGTTTGGCTCGTGAAAAAGAGCAGGAAGAAAAGCAGCCTGAGTCTCGTGTGATTAAAGCCGAAGCAAAATTGGATGGTCCCAAGCAAGTTGGCAAAATTAATCTTGACGGTGATAAACCTAAGAAAGAAGAAACTCCAAAAGTGGAAGTGCCAACTCCGGAACCTGTAAAAGAAGAGGTGTCTACTCCTGTTGTTGAAAAGGAAGTGCCAAAGGCTAAAGAGGAGGCTCCTAAAGAGCAGAAAGAAGTTGCTGTAAAAGTAGAGAAAAAGGAGGAAGAAACGAAAGAACAAAAGAAAGAACCTCCACAAGCTAAAGCAAAAGAAGAGGTTGCCAAAAAAGCAACTCCGCCAAAGGAAGTAGCTCCAAAAAAGGAGGATGCTCCTGCCCCTACTCCTGGATCTGATACGGTGAAAACACAGTATAAGAAACTAGATGGTCCTAAGTTTACTGGAAATAAAATTGACCTTTCTAAATTTAAAAAGCCCGAAAAGAAGAAGGATGCAAAGAAAGACGATAAAGGTGGTGAAAAGAAGGGCAAGAGAAGACGTATAAGTAAAGGACCTTCGCAAGGAGGAGGGAATTATAGAGACAATCGCGGAAGAGGAAAAGGGCGTACAAATGTGCCTAAGGAAGAGCCGAGCGAGGAAGAAGTACAAAAACAAGTACGTGAAACACTAGAAAAGTTACAAGGTAAATCTAGTAAAGGTAAAGGTGCTAAATACCGTCGTGAGAAACGTGATATTCACCGTCAGAAGTCTGAAGAGGAACTCGCACAATTAGATGCAGCCAGTAAAATTCTTAAAGTGACAGAATTTGTTACAGTAAGTGAGGTGGCTACCATGATGAATGTGCCTGTAACCCAAGTAATTTCAGCTTGTATGTCCTTAGGGATGATGGTAACAATGAATCAACGTCTCGATGCAGAGACCTTGACCATTGTCGCCGATGAGTTTGGATTCTCAGTTGAGTTTGTTACTGCAGATATAGAAGAGGCTATACAAGAAGTGGAAGATAGTCCGGAAGATCTTGTAGAAAGAGCGCCAATTGTAACAGTGATGGGTCACGTAGATCACGGTAAAACATCGCTTTTGGATTACATTCGTGAAGAGAATGTCATTGCGGGAGAGTCTGGAGGAATTACTCAGCATATTGGTGCCTATGGTGTTACTTTAGGAAGTGGTAAGAAAGTAGCATTCTTAGATACGCCTGGACACGAGGCATTTACTGCGATGCGTGCTCGTGGAGCCCAGGTGACAGATATCGCAATTATTGTAGCTGCTGCTGATGATGATATCATGCCACAAACTAAGGAGGCAATTTCGCATGCTCAAGCTGCGGGAGTGCCTATTGTATTTGCAATTAACAAAATTGATAAGCCAACAGCTAACCCTGACAAGATTAAAGAGGGATTAGCGGCAATGAACCTTTTGGTGGAAGATTGGGGAGGAAAAATTCAATCTCATGATATTTCAGCTAAAATGGGAACAGGAGTGAAAGAGCTATTAGAGAAAGTTTTGCTAGAAGCAGAATTGTTAGAACTGAAAGCGAATCCTAATAAACCGGCCATTGGTACGGTAGTAGAGGCGTTCTTGGATAAAGGTCGTGGATATGTGTCTACCATCTTAGTGCAAGCAGGTACTCTTAAAGTTGGAGATTATGTGTTGGCAGGAAAAAATAGTGGTAAGGTGAAAGCCATGCAAGATGAGCGTGGAAATAATGTTACAACGGCTGGACCGTCTACGCCAGTGTCTATCTTAGGATTGGATGGGGCGCCTCAAGCAGGTGATAAGTTCAGTGTATTTGAAGACGAGCGTGAAGCAAAAGACATTGCAACAAAACGTACACAATTACAGCGTGAGCAAAGTGTGAGAACACAACGTCATATTACATTAGATGAAATTGGACGTCGTATTGCTCTTGGAGACTTTAAAGAATTAAATATTATCCTGAAAGGTGACGTGGATGGTTCGGTAGAAGCATTGACAGATTCTTTCTTGAAATTATCTACTGAAGAGATTCAAGTGAATATTATCCATAAAGGAGTTGGTGCGATAACAGAGAGTGATGTATTGTTAGCTTCTGCTTCTGATGCAGTGGTTATTGGGTTCAATGTACGACCAATGGGTAATGCACGCCAGTTAGCAGATAAAGAAGAAATCGACATCCGTATGTATTCAATTATTTACGATGCGATTAATGACTTGAAAGATGCAATGGAAGGAATGTTGTCTCCGGAAATGAAAGAGGAAATTACTGGAACTGCCGAAATAAGAGAGACCTTCAAAATCT
>JAHZIZ010000192.1 GCA_022601215.1 Bacteroidota bacterium | reverse complement strand
TCTCAGCGTTTAACTTTCCTGTAGCCGTTTGGGCTTGGACTACAGCCCTTGCTTGGGTTTGTGGTGATGTTTGTGTTTGGAAACCTTCTGAAAAAGCACCTATTTGTTCAATTGCATGTCAGCATATTATCGCCGATGTGTTAAAAGAAAACAACCTTCCTGAAGGAATTTCTTGCTTGATCAATGGTGATTATAAAGTTGGAGAGATGTTAACTTCAGACACAAGGATTCCACTAATTTCTGCTACAGGTTCTACTAGAATGGGACGTATTGTAGGAGCAAGAGTTGCAGAACGATTTGGAAAATCTCTTTTAGAATTAGGAGGTAATAATGCGATCATCATTACGCCTACAGCCGATTTAAAAGTAGTGGTTCCTGGCGCTGTTTTTGGAGCAGTTGGAACCTGTGGACAACGTTGTACATCTACTCGAAGACTGATTATACACGAGTCGGTTTACAATAAAGTAAGAGATGCCATTGTAGGCGCTTATGAGCAGATAGTTATTGGGAATCCATTGGACGAAACCAATCACGTTGGACCGCTTATCGATAAAGATGCTGTAAATACATATTTAAGTGCCATAGAAAAGGCCAAAGCTGAAGGTGGAAAAGTCTTGGTTGAAGGCGGTGTGTTAGAAGGAGAAGGTTTTGAAAGTGGTTGCTATGTTAAACCAGCAATCATTGAAGCTGAAAATACATACGAAATTGTGCAGCACGAAACATTTGCGCCTATTTTATATTTAATGAAATATAGTGGAGACGTTGAAGATGCCATCAACATACAGAACGGAGTGGCTCAAGGATTATCTTCTGCTATCATGACCAATGAAATGAAAGAAGCAGAGAAGTTCTTATCGTACGCTGGTTCAGACTGTGGAATTGCCAATGTAAATATTGGTACATCAGGTGCCGAAATTGGTGGAGCTTTTGGAGGTGAGAAGGAAACAGGTGGTGGACGTGAGTCAGGATCTGATGCTTGGAAGGTCTACATGCGTAGACAAACAAATACCGTGAACTATTCTGACGAATTACCATTAGCACAAGGAATTAAATTCGATTTATAGTCAAATTAGAACTCTGTGATTTGTTGCTTCAAATGACTAATGAGCTCAATAAATGATAAAAACCCAGCGATATACGCTGGGTTTTTACTTTTTTATAGGAAGCTTAATTCCTACATAAACATCGTTGACTTTCGATGCAGAAATTATGTTTGAGACTATGGACCCTGAACCTAAAGTAACGTACCCTACGCTAAATCCGAACCCCCATGATAGCCCTGTGTGTTGCTGAATTGAGATAGGGCTAAATACACCTATTCGACGCGTTTCATATCTCGGATTTAAAGTAACATAATTGAAGACTCGGTTCGCTTGGAACGTTTTTTTACTTCTCAATGAGAAGGATGTTTCAATCCCCAAGTTGAAAGGGTATGATAATTCGGTATCCAAAAAGAGATGAACTGATGTAGGCAACTTCATATTTCGCGGAACGGTTTTTATTTTCCGCGCATAGTTTACATTAAGGGTTTGCACAATATCTTTGGTATCAAAGACAATAGAATTGACTTCTTCGTCTAAGAAATATGTAGTGGTTTTAACTTCTTCGTATTCAATTTGTCCAATGTCTACAATGGAAACCCTAAGGGTCATTGCTCTCCCTTTTAGTAAGGATATTGACGAAAATTTAAAGATGGCACCAATGTCTAATCCCACGTCTAGGCTCCCTGTGTCCAATGTAATGTCACTACTGTCAAAGTCTATGGTCGAACCAAAATTGAGTTGACCATCAAGCGTAGTGGTTTTTCTATCTGCGTCAATACTCGCTTCAACTCCTTGTGAATGAAAAAATAGACCTCCAATTCCGCTAAGAAATTTTATTGTAGCTCCAAAAGAAATATCACAATGCACATTTCGATGGGAATAGGCATAAGTAAGCCCCAATTCGCCCCAAGTGTTAAGAGTTCCAGAGAATGCGGGATTTACAGTGGCGCTATTTTCATTGAAGTCAAATCCTCCACTCACACCTTGAAGTAGTTCCCCACGAAGATTGTTGATGTTATACATTCCTCTAATTCTGGTTGAAATTCCTACCGAGTGGTGCCTGTCTAGATAAACCATTGCCGCGGGTCCTGCAATATCAACATTTCGATAGAAGTTATTATCGGTTTTTCCTGTGGTATTCTCACTCTCAAAGTTAAACCCTTCTGTTAAGTTTATACCGTCACCTAACTCAATATAGGAATAGTCGCTTCCTAATAATGTGTAACCAGAAGCTACGTTTAGTTCAACTTTATTTGGTGAGATCCCTATAGCAGCGGGGTTATAGATAACCGCATGAATACCGCCATGTCTACTCGTGGCCAATCCTTTAAATGAACTGGTCTGGCCAAAAATGGTCATAGGAACAAACAATAAGCAAAATGTGCGATGCAGCATCTAACATGGATTAAAAAGAGTAGGTAAAGGATGAAACGATGATTGTGGACCCTCTTAAAAGTATCTATTTCTTTTGCGAGATTAAAGAAACACCTAAAGGCATTCGTAAAAAGACATCTTTATTTATAAAAAAGAGAGGCCGTAAACTTTTATAATTATGACCAAGACAGCAGTTGTTGTAACTGTTAGGAATTTTGATATGGATAGTTTGGTAAGCCAATAAATGCCTAACTCCTTGAGCTAATTAACAGATTGAGCGTGAATTACATGATTTGAAGCTTAGAAACTAAAAGTAAGTTGCTTTTTAACGATTTTATGGTGTCCCAAAATGACTTTTCATCGAATAAACACCTAAACACCTAATAACCAATCAATTTATTTAGTAACTTCATAAGACATTAACCATAAAAAAGTCCAAATGAGTAAAAAGACCTTGTATGTACTGGGTATTTTACTAACCATCCTCATAGGGACCTATTTCTACTGGAAACTCTGTTGTGGAGGCGATGCCTGTTGTGGCGACGCTGCCGCTAAAGAGCAAATGGTAGATACGGATTCCTCTAACGATGTAAGTAGTAAAACCACTAACAAAGCTGCTACCCATAATCCTTTTGTTTTTAACGATTCCAATGGAGATTTCTCTTTTAGCAGTGATGATAATTTCAATTTTGACACTTCAGGATATACCATCCTTAGACCTGTTTCCGCTTCTGTAAATGAAGGGATTGATGAACTTCAGTTATATCTTAATGCCAATGAAAATAAATCGGTTGATATTACTGGATTGTTTAAAGGCGAGGAAGATAATAATTCAGCTTTTCCCAATTTAGGAATGGCTAGAGCAAATGCTGTAAAGAACTATTTTATTTCTAAAGGAATCCCTTCTTCACGGATGAATCTTTTTGGGAAACTTGATGAGAGTTTAGTGCCAGATGGAAAGGTACTGAGTGGCCCTGTTAATTTTGCTATTGATACGGGAACGGATGCTTCAGTGGCAGATGAAAAAGCCGAATTGGAAGCCTTACGTGAGCGCATCCAAGCAAATCCTTTGGTGCTTCATTTTGGTAATGCGGAAACAAGCATTAATCTAACTGCCGAACAGCGACAAAAAATAGCGGATATTACTCGTTACCTAGATAAAACTGATGGAGGGAAAGCTCTAGTAACGGGACATACGGATAATACTGGTAGTCGTGAGGGTAACGTTAATATAAGCCAAAAAAGAGCCGAATTTGCAAAAAATTATTTGGTGAGTAACGGTATAACTGAGGCTAAAATTGAGGCCGTAGGGAAGGGGCCAGATGAACCGGTTGCAAGTAACGCTACTGAGGATGGTCGGGCCATGAACAGAAGAACAGTGGTCACGGTAAACTAATTAATCAACTTATTAAAAATATAAACATATGAACTGGTGTATATTAATTCCATTAATTGTAGGGCTTATCAGTGCGCTACTAGGATATTTATTAGGACGACTGTCCTCTAAAGGAAATGACAATAATGCCGATATAGAATTATGGCAATCTAAGAATGCCGAATTGGAAACTGCTTTGGCAGATTGCAAGGCGAAATTAACTTCAACTACTTCAAGTAGCGGAAGTGGAGGAGCAACTTCTGTTGCTTCTTTCGCAGCCGGAGCGGCTACAGGTGTTGCTTTCAATGCGGCGGCGGCTAAGGCCGCATTTGGCAAAAAAATTAAAGAAAACGATCTTACGGTAGTAGAAGGTATAGGTCCTAAAATCCAGGAGTTATTCCAAAACAATGGAGTAACAACTTGGGGAGCTCTATCTACCACTGCGGTATCTAAATTGCAAGAATTTTTAGATAGCAAAGGAGAACGATATAGGGTTCATAATCCAGGAACTTGGCCAGATCAGGCCAAAATGGCGTTTGAAGGTAAATGGACGGAACTCAAAAAATGGCAAGACGAGCATGACCACGGAAAAGCTTAGGTTTTTGTTAAACCTGAAAATCCGTTTTTTCTTAATTGAGAAAGCGGATTTTCTTTTTTATGTATCTTTCAATAAAATTTGAAGTATGAAAATGTTTTCCATCGTTTTATTAGCTTTTGTTTTGTTGTCATGTGGAAGCGATGACAGTGGAGAAATGGTCCAAGCTTGTACCGAAGAATTTGTCTTTGGATTGCAAATTACAGTGATCGATGCCACCACAAGTCAGCCAGTGACTTCCGGGCTCATTGTTTCGGCTACAGATGGCTCCTATAGTGAGGAGTTAGAATTGGAAGACGGTGTATGGTTGGGAGCTGGGGAGCGGCCTGGAACCTATGCAATTAATGTAGCTTCACAACAGTATACCCCTGCAACTTTAACGGCCGTTTCAGTTAGAATGACTTCAGATGATTGTCATGTCATCACAGAGCAGCGGGAGTTATTCGTTTCCCCTTTTTAATTTCTTCCTGTTTCTTCTGGATATAGAGTATAAACAGGATCGCTTTGCCAGACTTCCTTAGTCTGGGCATTTATTATTGAAAGAGGCCCTTTAAATGCGGCACCAGTATCTACATTCCAAACATTGGCAAAATTGACGGGTTCGGTTTTACCAATACGTGATACAGGCGTATGTCCAATGTAAATTTCAGAAAATAATTGGAGTCGTGAAGGATAGCGATTGTCGTTTTTTGACAAAGAGGAATCCATAGCCTTCGCTAGTTCCCATAATGTACGATCCCAAAACACCATATTGCCAAAATGTTCATATTTAGGACCGTGTAGGTTGGTAAAACCTGCATGTACAAATAGGCGGTTTTTATGGTCGATATGATAGTTTTTTAAGGATCGATAAAATCGAAGATGCACTTGCTTTTCTTCTTCTGAAAGACCGTCATAGCTGTTTTTGCTTTCCGCTCCTCCATGAGCAAGCCACAAGGGATTGGTGTCATTATGTTTCAGGTAACGATGTACTAAATAATCATG
>JAHZIZ010000191.1 GCA_022601215.1 Bacteroidota bacterium | reverse complement strand
GTGCCTTCAGCTTCTCTGCATAAATGTCACGCGGATTTTGATGTTTCGCAATTGCCTTATATAACTTAGGCTGTGTAAAGCGAGGTTCGTCTCCTTCGTTATGTCCATATTTTCTGTATCCAAGCACATCAATAAAGACGTCGCGTCCAAATTTCATTCTAAACTCCAGTGCAAATGTAAAGGCATGACATACCGCCTCCACATCATCTGCATTTACATGTAAAACTGGAGACAGTGTTACCTTACCAATATCTGTACAATACGTCGAAGAACGTGCGTCTAGATAATTTGTAGTAAATCCAACCTGATTATTAGCAACCACATGAATGGTTCCTCCAGTACGATATCCATCAAGTTGCGCCATTTGAATCACTTCATAAACCACACCTTGACCTGCCACTGCGGCATCACCATGTATTAAAATAGGAAGAATGGATTTTTCATCTCCCTTTAATTTATTGTCAATTTTGGCTCTAGAAATTCCTTCCACCACAGCATTTACTGTTTCTAAATGTGACGGATTAGGAGCCAAATCCATACGGACCTTTTTTCCTTTATCTGTTTCGCGAAAACTGGTCCAACCCATGTGGTACTTCACGTCACCATCAAATAGCTCTGCCTCATCATATTCCTTGCTATCAAACTCACTAAATATGGCCTCTGGTGATTTTCCGAAGATATTCGCGAGGACATTTAACCGTCCTCGATGTGCCATTCCAACTACAAATTGCTGGATACCTTGCTCCGCTCCCTTTTCCATCAAGGTATCAAGTCCAGGAATTAAAGTATCTACTCCTTCAATAGAAAAACGTTTCTGACCCACATATTTTGAATGCAAGAAGCTTTCAAACGAAAGTGCTTGATTTAACTTTTTGAGTAGGTACTTTTTTTCTTCGACACTATAGGAAGGGTGATTATCGTTTTTATTTAACCAATTCTGAATCCATTTGATCTCTTCTGGATTTCTGATATACATATATTCCACACCAATAGCATCACAATAGATGGCTTCGAGATGGCGTATAATCTCTCTCAAACTAGTCTTTCCTAATCCTAAAACAGAGCCCGCTTCAAAATCAGTATCCAAGTCGGAATTTGTCAAACCAAAATTATCCAATGCCAATGTTGGCGCATACTTTCTACGCTCTCTAACAGGATTGGTTTTTGTGAATAAATGCCCTCGAGTTCTGTAGCCATCAATAAGTTTAATGACCTGAAACTCCTTTTGAACTCCTTTTGGAATTGCCTCAGTACCGCCCTCAATGCCCAAGGCTTCAAGCGAACCATTTTCAATTCCAAAATCGAATCCCTGAAAAAAGGAACGCCAACTGGGTTCTACACTATCCGGAAACTGTAAATACTTATCGTAAAGTTCTGCGATATACGAAGGGTGGACCGCATTGAGAAAAGAAAATCTATCCATAATAGGAATACATAGAGGCTTCTAAAAATAAAACGGTACAAAAATACAACAAATCCATCTATCCCCTTATGTAATTTGTATATTTATAAAGTAACCGAATAAAGTTTCTTTTATGAAAACCATAAAAATCAATACAACCTCTATTTTTATTGTTTTAATCTTAAGTCTTTTTTCTTCCAATTCCTTGTTCGCTCAGGACAATCAAGAGTTCCAATTTTGGGATCGCGTTCGTTTTGGTGGTGGTATAGGTTTAAGTTTTAGCGATGGCTTTTTTAGTGGGACCTTGGCTCCCAGCGCCATCTATCAATTTAATGATCAATTTTCCGCAGGAGTTGGACTCAACGGAACATACAATAGCCTAAAAGACCGTTACACTTCCACCATTATAGGAGGGAGCATCCTAACACTATTTAATGTTATTCCGGAAATACAACTTTCCGCAGAATTTGAAGAGCTCAATGTTAGTAGGAGTTATGACGATGCTTTAGGGCTAGAAAATGACAACTATTGGTATCCCGCTCTTTTTCTTGGAGCCGGATATCGTAGTAACAATGTTACTTTTGGTATTAGATATGATGTCCTCTACGATGAACAGGATAGTATTTACGCCAATGCCTGGGCGCCCTTTATAAGAGTATATTTCTAAACGGTTCGCTTCATCAACCAATCGCCAAAACTGCGAAGTTGATCTTTCTTGTCTTCTGAAAGAGCTACTTTTTCAAGCACATTATTTGCTTTAACAGTATAGTGTTCTATTTCTTCCAATGTGGCATTCGCTGACCCAGTAGCTTCGAATATCTTTTTTACGGTATCAATTTTATCTGAAGGGTCCAATGGAGATATCCCAAATAAATGCTCTAAAGATTTTTTCTGATTCTTATTACTTCTTTCTAAAGCCGTTAAATACAGGAAGGTTTTCTTGTTAGCAATTATATCTCCTCCAACTTGTTTTCCAAAGGTTCTAGGATCCCCAAAGGCATCGAGATAATCATCTTGTAACTGAAAAGCAATCCCAAGATTTTTACCAAAGTCATAAATATGGTCCTTACAACTCTGAGAAGCCTCAGCGACAATAGCCCCCATTTTCATAGCAGCTCCTACTAGCACAGCTGTTTTATATTCGATCATTTTTAAGTATTCCGGAAGTGTTACATCATCCCGTGTTTCGAAATCGACATCGTATTGTTGACCCTCACAAACTTCAATAGCAGTTTTGCTAAAGAGTTTCGCAAGCTCCCTAAACAAATTAGGCTCGTAATCTTCAAACAATTGATACGCCAAAATGAGCATGGCATCACCACTCAAAATACCAGTATTGACATCCCACTTTTCATGTACAGTTTCCTTTCCTCTTCTAAGAGGAGCATCATCCATAATATCGTCATGAATCAACGAAAAGTTGTGAAACAACTCAACCGCTAATGCGGCATTCATCGCTTTCATGTAGTCATTTCCAAAGAAATCGGCTGTCATTAAGGTCAAAACGGGCCGCAAACGCTTTCCTCCTAAAGTAAGAATGTACTTAATAGGTGTATAAAGCTCGGACGGTTCTTTAACCGTGACAGCCTTATCGAGATGAGCCATTAAAGCTTCGCCGTAATTATTTAAGACATCCATAGACAAAATTTCCCGCTAAAAT
>JAHZIZ010000190.1 GCA_022601215.1 Bacteroidota bacterium | reverse complement strand
TGTGAGACAATAGCGCAACGGCACGAACTGCATTCGTGGATTTCGGCATTTATCCGAAATCAAAACAGGCATGTTTGAGGCGAATTCTTTAATACCCTAAGGGCGCACTTATACGTTGTACCAACGTAGTGCGATTTTCAGCGAAAAGAAGCTGAAAATAAATCCCCCCAGCCCCCTTTAAAAAGGGGGAGTCCAAGCCCTGCACTCGCAGGGAACAAGCGCAAGAAATATTCTTGCTAAAAAACTGAGTATAGACAACATGGCGCTCTACCATTTTTCAGTGAAGATGATCTCCCGAAGTAAAGGACGATCATCAACGGCATGTAGTGCCTATCGAGCAGGGCTTGATATCACAGACGAGCGCACAGGCGAACGGTTTAACTATGCCAACAAAGGCAAAAATGGCGTTCTCGATCATGCGATTTTGACACCTACTCGTGCGCCAGAGTGGGCAAAAGAAGCATCGAGTTTATGGAATGCCGTAGAAGCATTCGAAAAGCGCAAAGATTCACAAGTCGCCCGTGAAACAATTGTGGCTTTGCCCCATGAACTCACACTTGAGCAAAACCGAGCATTGCTCCACGGTTTTGTAAAGGATGCCTATATCAAGCGTGGCATGGTGGCTCAGATTGATATTCATGCGCCCGATGGAAAAGGTGACAATCGCAATATTCACGCTCATATTATGACGACTACTCGTCAGATTACTCGTAACGGTTTTAAAGCTAAAAAAGCCCGCAACTGGAACGAGGTAGCCACCTTAAAAGAAAATCGTTTGCTCTGGGAAAAACATGTCAACCGAGCATTGGAAAAAGCAGGGCATAGTGAGCGTGTTGATAGCCGATCTTTCAAAGATCGAGACATTGACAAAATGCCAAGCGTTCACATGGGCGTTGAAGCAACGGCTATGGAGCGCAGAGGAGAAGACAACCGACAGGGTGAAAAGAACAGAGCCGTTCAAGCGTTTAATCAAAACCTAGAAAAACTCAAAGATCAATCCAGAGAGGTTGAAACAAACATAACCCATATTGAGGAACGATTAAAGCAAGCTCGTCGAAAGAGCCGAGCGAAACGTGCTGAGAAACGAGAACAGCGACAATATAGGGCAAAGTTAAGAGCATCGAGGCGCAAAGCAAGCTCCGAAAATCAAACGGAGATGACTCACCCACCAGACCAGCAAAGAAAAAACGCAAGATATAAGCTCGAATTGCGCCAAAGAGAAGAGTTTTATGCATTTGAAACGAAGATGGCAGATCAAAAAAGCAGAGAACAAGACAAGCTCAATGCGTTTTACAAGCCCCATGAGCATCAACGCAAATTAAGAGAAGCCGAACGTGATTTAAACAAACATCAAGGGGTGTTTGCTCGTGTGACGGGTAAGACCAAAGCCTTAAAGCAGGATGTAGCGGATTTAAAACGCAATCTGGAGAGCTTAGAGCAGACCCGAGAGCAAACAATGAGCCTATTCAAGAATCGTGTGTCACAAGAGCGTCACGCTCTCACACAACGGCATAAACAGGAGTTAACAGCGTTTGACCGCCAACCAGTCCAGAAGACTGGCACAGCCAAGACATTTGAAAAAGAGGTGTTGAGAAAAGAAGTGGCTAATCAGAATCCACAGCAACGCAAAACGCCCACACCAGAAAAAGAAAAAGGCAGTGTGAACCCAACTTTTGAAACGGCTGTTTTACGAGAGGGAAAAAACCCTGCTAATAAGAACGTCAAGAGACCAACCAAAGCCCGTACACGGAGCAGGAGCAAAGGCAGACAACTATAAAACAACTAATAAGGAAACGGTCTAAACCTTCCCGTGATTTCACAATTAAGAGGTTCAGTCTTTTCTGAAGCTAATAACTTAGAATTGCCGAGACTAATAATATTATTTTCATAGGGACCATAAACAGAAACTGGAAAACCATTTTCTAAAAATTCAAGAAATTGATATCTTTTTACATTGCTAAGGCGATGCGTATAAGAGAAGCTAGCTGTTTCTGGATCACCTTCAGCACGTAAACAGAACATACTTCCATTGTCATGGGTAATAGTAGACCAATTTGGGCATAAATAACCATTTCCACGACTTGGTAAATATGAAAGAGGTATACTTGATGTGATGAACCCTGATATGTATAATGTAAAATCGTATGTTGCTCCTAATCTAGGAGAATAAAATAATCTTTTAATTCTGCAATATGTCTGATTATGGTTAATATGTATTTCAGGACAATTAGCTTCTGGAAATGAGTCTATAGCCTTTATGATGTTGGTGACTATCTCATTGCTACTTCTGTATCTAGGTAACATATAGGCATTGATGAAGCTATGCCCAAGTCTGTCCACTAGTCCTGTACCTATATTTGATTCATTAGGTAACTTTGGAAGCTGTAGTCCAGATGCTAATTTTAATAAACGAATACCATTTATTACTGAGTCTTCAAACAAAGTCGTATATGCACCATCCCCCCCAACAATACTATCTGGATTAGCAACCGAAACAATACGAAACCTATTTTTCAAGTTATTATTGATAGCATCATAGGCTTGGTTGGCGAAAAAATTACCCTGTGAATGTGAAACAACAATTACATTCTTCCCTGCGCGTATATCTTTTTCATATTGATCAACATGTTTTTTTAAATCTTGGTTATTGAGAAGAGCAGTTTTTTCTATGCGAATTTCAAGATTAAGAGCTTCTTGTTGAAACCGATCAGGCATAAATTCTAAACCAGACAAGATTCTATAAAACCGAGAAAAATCAGTTTGAAAATCCTGTTTCGTTGACTCTCCCAAGTCACGAATTACGCCATTGGTTTCATTGTGTACATTTTTGAATTCAAACGTCACAAACTCTTTAGAACTTATTGCTAGATCATATTTTAGTAAGTCTCTAATATAATATAATGACTTCTTACGATCTTTTTCGTTTGAAAGAACCCCATTCCCATAATATATAACGGTTTTATTTTTACACGATAACTCGTCGCTTTGCACATCAGAAGACAAAAAAATAGATGAGAATGCTAAAGTACCAACAAGATACCCAGAAAAAATATTCATTATTATTCTCCTGTTATGTGGGACATGTCTTTACACAATGATTTTACTATTGTTGACGAATGCCCAGAAAGTTGATCTGTAGCTTTAAGATATGCATCACTCCTTTTTTGTGTGTTAACGATCACAGATTCAATTTCGTCAGAAATAGTACCTGCTTGTTCTAATGGAAAAACATCAAACAAGCACCCTAATGCATTCCCAAATTTTTCATCATTTTCTAATGATTTTACGGGATCATCTGCATCGAGTAAAAATTGTTGAAAAGCGAGGGCTGTTTGTTGTAGAGCAGACCGTTCAGCTGATGGCGTTGGATATTTTGAGTCAATATACTCATCCACATAATCCCAAATTCCATTATTATTGGTATCGTTTCCTGTGATTGTATCGGCAGGTTCACCTGACAACACACGAAAATTGTATGTAAATCTGAGGCGTTTTGGGTTGTGAAATTTAATAATATTTGATTTAGATGTTTTATTGGGAATAATAAAGCTTGTCTGTGTAAATGGATCAACGTCAAGATCAAAGTTTACATACGAAAATTCGTCTATTGTTCCATCAGGATTTAACAAAGACACATCATCAGAAGATATGTTTTGTAAAACGAGTTTGATTGGTCCTTTTATTTCCTCTGATGAAATATTTAAAATAGAAATACGAAGATTTGTAGATTGCGCTCGTCGATCATATGAAGACTGAGTATTTAGCAAAATGACTTTATCACGGACGTCTATTTCATTGGATTGCGCTGTTTTAAAAAACGCTGTAAGAACCAATAAAGAGATACATAAATATTTTAATTGAGACATGCTATATCCTTTTCATTTAGATGTTCTCTAGTCAGTTAATTAAAACTATATTGTTTTATTTTTAAATAATATGTCATGAAAAATAAACCAATTAAAAATAAAGGTAATGTTTGTGGTATGGGGACAGGAGAAGAACGATTAATACGAACCCTACTAATATCGACAACTGAAGTAATTTCTCTATCAGTAGAGAATGAATTGAGTTGAAATTCAAGTCCCAATGTTGTGACTGTATTTGCTAGAGAGGCTAAATGGAAAAAAATTGATCCACTATTTGACTGACTAAGAGAGATTTGATGTATGGGTGTAAAGGTATCAGCATCAAAAACCCATGCAAAAAAATTGTCTATATTCCCTTGTGGACTAGAGAATTCATAGTCAAATGAAATGCCGATTAAATCAGGTGTGACGGCTATTCCAGAGCCTCCAAAAAACGGATCATTCGACAATAAAATGGAATTCAAATTTTGATCTTCAGTGAGAGTCGCAGATTCTCCATTTTGAGAAATGCTCACAGATGGATCAGAAAAAAAATCATTTAAGTCCATTACCTGTGTTGATGCGAGCACTTGGTTAAAGCCAATTGCAAGGATATTAAATAAAAATGCCTTGTAAATTATTTTCATTCTGCTGGTTCTCCGGCAAATTTTTGTTATAAGCAGTGTCGACTTTGTCGAATCTACTATTCAAGTACAGTTCTCTGTCCCACCTATATGAGGTTGAGTTGATATGGATAGGGGAAGTAAAATAGCATAAAACTATATAAATGTATATACAAAAATAAAAAATAATGAAAAATGACGAAGAGCATACTTACAATGATTGGATGGGATCTGTTGTCTTTCTGATTTTTCGTGTATTTATTGCGCCGATGACACGTTTTTCCACAACCCCGATATTCTTTTCTTTAGCTATATCATCAATTTCATCGCTGATTGTTGGTAAAAAAAACCTTGGCTTTATCTTTTTTTCGCGTGCTTCAATTTGAACTCTTTTAGCCAACTTATTATCGTGAGTTTCAACATCTTGACGGTAAATATAATTACGATTAGCCCCACAACGTTTAAGCCATTGGCCATAATATCGATCAAGCCATTCTATAGCGGGTCCGTCTTTCTTTTTTCCTCCCCATAGTGGTATGCTTCTAAGGTCTGGTTTAGATGGAGGTTTTCTCAATTTGGAAAGGGCATTGAATAGCATGGTTTGTTGTTCTGGCGATAGGGATTCTACTTGATTAAAAACAAACTCCCATTCATCTGTTACGCACATTATTTTTTTGTCAGGCACTCCCTGTTCACTTTCTTTTTCTCTTTTTTGGGTTACATCTATCATGTTTTCTGTAAACAAGATTATATATTTTGTAAACACATATTTTTAAAGTTAGACAAAATTTAATAAAAATTTGTAATTTAAAACAAAATTTCTACTTTCCTCACAAAATTTTATCACAGATCACATATGGAATTTCTTCTTCGTATTAAGGTCTTGTCTCACCATATAGGACTTACAGATGGTGATGTTCACGATGGTATGGTTAACCATTTGATAGAACAAGGGAAAGCAAAATCGACAGCCCAGGCACAAGTAAAGAGAGTTATGAATGGTACAAAACCACATCGTACTACGAAGGAGAATTTCAATGGTTTTTTGACAAAAAAAGCAGAAGAAAACCGAATTCTATATGATCCAAGATGGATCATGGGTTCTGACTTTGAAAACAAGCATGAGCTTAAAGAATCTATTAAAGTAATAAAAAAAGAAAATAACATATCACTTGCATTCCTTGAATCTTATGAAAGATATGCAAAAAATGAAAGCTCACTCAATGATTACATTAATGAAATAAAAAGAGATTACTGTATATATAGGTATACATACGAAGAAAGACTCGTATGTGATGTGTTAAAGATTTTATCAAATGACAATGGAACAGCTAAATGCGAAATCTATGTATATGATAATGATAAAC
>JAHZIZ010000022.1 GCA_022601215.1 Bacteroidota bacterium | reverse complement strand
ATGATATTAGAGGGAGGAAGATAAGTGGTGAGAAGGTAAACAACACCAGTGTGCAGATAGCGCTGCACGACTTGGAGAGTGCTATCTACTTTGTGACTATTACCACAGAGCGAGGAAGTATCACCAAGCGAGTGATAAAGAATAGCTATGTTAAAAATAATTTAATAGAAAGCGCCTTGATTAATCAAGGCGCTTTTTTTAATTGAAATACTAAAAGTGAATTCTAGTAGTTTCATAGGTATGAAAAAAATAGTATTACTTCTATTGTGTCTTGGAGCGATTAGTTATTTCTTTTTTTCTAAAAATGGAAAAGTCGTTAAGAATGTAGTGACGAGTTATGTTATAGATCCAATCTTAGTACATGAAGAGGGGCTTACAGTATCTGAAAGAATAGTCGCCCCAGAAGGTTACAAACGTGTCAATTATGTTGATGGAACATTTCAGAAATACTTACAGACATATCCGTTAAAAAACTTTGATGCTAAGGTGGTCAACTACGATGGAACTCTGTATGGATATCAGAGAGGTCATGTAGGGGTGCTTGAAGTGCCAGTCCCTTCCAATGGGCTTCAACAATGTGCGGATGCCTTAATGCGACTTAGAGCTGAATATCTTTGGCAGGAAGGTCGAAAAACTGAAATAGGGTTTAACTTTACCTCGGGTCACTATTGTTCTTGGTCAAAATATGCTCTTGGTTATCGTCCAAAGGTAAAAGGAAATAAAGTAACGTTTCATCAAACGGCTTCAAGAGATTCTTCCAAAGAAAATTTTTATAATTACCTCAATCTTATTTATATGTATGCTGGAACGCAGTCACTATTTGATGAATTGCCAAAGGTTTCAATTATTGAAGACGTTAGGGTAGGTGATATGTTAATTTATCCTGGAAGCCCAGGACATGTAATTATGATAGTGGACCAAGTAGAAAACGAAAGGGGTGAAAAATTGTTTATTTTTGCTCAAGGAAATACGCCGGCACAAAGTGTTCATATTCTTAAAAATCCCAACAACTCTAAATTGAGCCCTTGGTATAACATAGAAATGGGACAATACCTTGAAATTCCAACGTATTATTTTAACGAAGTAAAATTTGTACGATTTAAATAGATGAATACAGCTTTAACCGAACAAGAATTGCACAATCTTGCCATGAATATTGTGGGGGAAGATCTAGAGTCGCAGGGATTCGAATTTTTAGGAGTCAATTCAAAATTGAAACGAGATCCACAGTTTGTGGCATTGAAAAATAAAGACCTTCACTTTGTCATTGTTAGAGCTACGTCATATCCTCAGGATGCAAATACCTATGATCCTGTTTTAATGGAGACCATAAAGAAACACGCAGATAAGTTTGAAGCTAAAACTTATTATGCTGGTGTCGGTCTTGGTCATGGAAGTGATTATGCAAAGCCACCTCGTAAGGATGAAGATTATACGATGGTTTATAATGGTTTACAAGAAATATCTTAAGCATGAAACACATATTTTTTTTATTATTTCTAGTGACTTTTGTTAGTTGTCAAGATAAGGGGCAATTAAATTCAGTCAAAGTGATGCAGGGCAATGCTTTCGGAACGACTTATACCATTCAATATTTTTCTGAAACTCAGATAGATATTGAAAAGGGCCTGGATTCGGTTTTTCATGTTGTAAATAAGTCGGTGAGTACGTATGCTTCGAATAGTGATATATCCAAAATTAATAATGGAGATAGTACCGTAGTGGTAGATAAAATTTTTAGAGATGTTTTTACACTTTCAGAAAAGGTTTACAAAGAATCAAAAGGATTTTTCGATCCTACGATTGGCGTTCTTAGAAATGCCTACGGCTTTGGTGATGAAGCTCCTTTAAAAATAATTGATCAGCCTACCTTAGATTCCTTGCGTCAATATGTTGGTTTTGATAAAGTGCATATGACTTCTGAAGGAACCATTAAAAAAGACTTCCCAGAAGTTTATTTTGATTTTAACGCGGTAGCGAAAGGTTACGGAATTGATTGTGTAGGAAACTTTTTGAAGTCGAAAGGAATAAAAAATTATTTAGTAGAGTTAGGAGGAGAGATCCTTGCTAAAGGAAAACAGCTCGAGAAAAACCAGCCATGGATTGCTGGAGTAGAAGGGGCAGATTCGCCGTTGAACAATAGAAACTATGTAGCTACCGTAGCGTTGCACGATATAGCGATGGCCTCCTCAGGAAATTACAGAAAGTTTCGCGTAGATAGCTTAAGTGGTAAAAGATATGTGCATACTATTAATCCACATACCGGAAAAGCGGAGCAATTGAGTATTACTAGTGCGACGGTTATTGCGGGTACTTGTGCCGAAGCAGATGCCTACGCAACCGCATTTATGGCGATGGGTTTGACTAAAGCGAAAGCACTTTTAAAAGAACTTGTAGATGTTGATGCTTATTTTACGTATGAAAAAGATGGTCGATCGCAGTACTTTGCGTCAGGTGGTTTTGCTAAGAAGATGCAGTAGTTATTTTTTGCAAATGGGTAATAATTCCCCCTTTGCTAGTCTGTATTTTTCAACCTCCATATCAGAAAATCGAGTAGTATAATCTTCAGGGGTAACTTTAAAGCCTATAGTAGATAACTTCTCGAAGTAGTCCATTCCGTATACCCTCACATGATCGTACTGACCAAAAATGCGGGCTCGCTCCTTTGGATCGGTAATCGTATCATCTTCAAAGGTAATCGTTCTCTCTTTTTCATACGGCACTTGCAAAATTGCGGTTCCTCCTGGTGCAAGTACCCTGTACAGTTCTTGCATTGCTTTTGTGTCATCTGGGATGTGTTCCAAGACATGATTGCATATGATAAAATGATAGGTGTTGTCTTTAAAGGGTAAATTACAGATATCCGCCTTTACATCAGCAATTGGTGAATTGAGGTCCGTTGTAGTGTAGTCAATATGTTTTAGTTTTTTAAATCGTTTTAAAAAAGCCTGCTCTGGCGCAAAATGCAATACCTTTTGAGGTTCTTTAAAAAAAGTAGTTTCTTTCGTCAAGTAGAGCCAAAATAAACGATGTCTTTCTAGGGATAAAGTACCTGGAGCTAATACATTTTCTCTTACGTTCTCGTAGCCATAAGGCAGGAATTTGCGATACGATTTACCGTCAATAGGGTCTGTATGGTTGCTCCCCTTAAGAAAAAAAGCAACTAAGGGTCGTACCAGATAACTCATCCTAATGAGCAGAGGTCGTGGAATTAAATTGAGAAAAAATTTAAATAGCTTTTGCATGAAGAGGATCTTACAGCACCAATTCTTTTTGACGAAATTCTTGTTCTTCGTCACTTGTTATGCCTAAAGCTTCATAAACATAACCAAAGGTGGATAAAAGCTCGGGCTTGCCATCAACAATGGCAATATTGTGTTCAAAGTGCGCACTAGGTTTGCCGTCTTTGGTGACAATGGTCCAACCATCTTTTAACTGACTTACCCTATGCGTTCCCATATTAATCATGGGTTCCAAGGCGACAGTCATGCCTTCTACAAATTTCTTCCCTCGACCTCTACGACCATAATTTGGCATTTCGGGATCCTCGTGAAGTTTTTTTCCAAGTCCGTGACCTACTAATTCTCGTACAACTCCATATCCAAAAGATTCGCAGTAGTTTTGAATAGCATAACCCACATCGCCAACACGATTGTTGACTTTTAATTCTCGTATGCCGATATAGAGTGACTCCTTGGTTACTTGAAGTAACTTTTTAATGTCTTCGGCAACCTCTCCTACCTCAAAGGTGTAGGCATGATCTCCGTAAAATTCGTTTTTAACTGCTCCACAATCTATAGCCACTATATCGCCCTCCTTCAAGGGGATGTCGGTTGGGAGGCCATGTACCACAGCTTCATTTACGCTTGTGAGTAAGGTGGATGGGCAGTCGTACAAGCCTTTAAAACCAGGTACAGCATGTTGTTCCTCTCGAATAAATTCTTCAGCGATCTTGTCTAGATAATTGGTTGTTACCCCGGGCTTAACTTCTTTGGCTAGCATTCCTAAGGTTCTAGATACCACAAGGGCACTTTCACGCATTAATTCTATTTCTTCTCGTGTCTTGGTTATAATCATATCTTAAAAGCCAAACCAGCCTTTTTTCTTTTTTTTCTGAAGCGGTTGTGATCCTGCTTCACCAATTATACTTTGGTAAATTTCTCCCCAACTAACCATTCCGCCAAAATTACGATCATCTATAAAGAGATCGGCATTAACTTTTCGACTGTATTTTTCATCGAAATTTTCTTCAGGAAAACTTTTATTTACGGCATAAAAAGTAATACCATTTTCTTCGCAAAATGCTACAGCTGCATCCAAGGCTCTGCCATGTCGATAAGTCCATAAAATTAGACGATGACCTTGATCTTGCAATTTCTTCATGGTGTCGAACGCAAAAAGTTGAGGCTTCCCTATGCTGGGATACTCGTCTTCTACAATGGTGCCGTCAAAATCGACAGCTATGGTTAATGTTTCTTTGATCATAGGGGATTACATTGAATTCACAAAATTACAAAGAAATATAACGTCATCAACGATATTAACTTAATCTTGATAGGCGTGTTTATAGGCCTCTCCCTTCAATATGGTCACCATATCTTTTTCCAAATTCTCTTGGGCATATTCGACGATGCGATTTATTTCTTTGCCATCTTTATAGAATAGTATCGTTGGTACATATTCAATATTTAGATCCTTTTCAAAACCTTGAGGCGTATCTTTATCGTGAGTCATGGCAATCAATGTTACGTCATCTGAGTCAATATTTGTTGCCTCTAGAATTTTTAAAAGGGCTGGAACTTCACGCTGACTGTCCTCACACCAGGTTCCCATAAATATTTTAATCGATGCCTCTGGGAGTAGTGTTTTTAATTCTGGCAGGGAGGTGCTGTCTAGAAGGTGAGCATTGTAGTTTTCCGTGAACCATGCCGATCCGAAGTCGCGTTTAAGTCCGATATAATTAATCGCGCCCAGATACATTTCTCCATCATCGACTGTATCGTTAACCATTACATTATATCCTTCTGGATCTTCCGCTTTCAACTCTGGATTGTATTCTGAAATTTTTTCAGTAATAACCGACTTGTCCTCTTCTATCTTTTTATCATTGTTTTTACAAGCAACCATAGTGGTTAGCCCTAAAGCAACTAATAAGTATTTCATTGTTTGAGTATTTAAATTAATGATTCTTGTGTCATGGCCTTAGGTTTGGCAATCCCTATTAGGGAAAGTATGGTGGGAGCAATATCTCCCAAAACGCCATTTTTTATAAATTTAATGTCTTTGTCCACAAGTATGAGTGGTACAGGATTCGTGGTGTGTGCTGTATTAGGTGAGCCATCGTCATTGCGCATGGTTTCGCTATTCCCATGATCGGCAATAATTAAAGTGGTGTATCCATTTTCTAGCGCTTTGGTTACAATTTTTTGAGTGCATTCATCCACTACTTCGCAGGCTTTAGCTGCCGCTTCCATTACCCCTGTATGACCTACCATGTCTGGGTTCGCAAAATTGAGGCAGATAAAGTCGGCCGACTGCTCTTCAATTTCGGGGAGAATATTTTTAGTAATATCGTACGCGCTCATTTCTGGTTGAAGATCGTAAGTTGCTACTTTAGGAGAGGG
The DNA here is from genome assembly GCA_022601215.1 of Bacteroidota bacterium. Classification (GTDB taxonomy): domain Bacteria; phylum Bacteroidota; class Bacteroidia; order Flavobacteriales; family Flavobacteriaceae; genus Aureisphaera. The sequence goes on along the minus strand of JAHZIZ010000022.1, from coordinate 5,729 downwards.
GCATAGAATGCGTTTCTCGCCTTGAAATGGTGTTTCTTGCCCACCATTAAAAAAGAAGGTGACGTGGGGATATTTTTCGGTTTCAGCAATTCTTATTTGGGTCTTGCCAGCGTTGGCTAAAGTTTCACCCAAAGTATCGGATATATTTTCTTTGTTATACATCACGTGAACCCCTTCAAAAGAGTCATCGTAATTAGTAAGAGTGACATAATGAAGCGGTAATTTTTTCATTCCGAAGTCGGGAAAATCTTTTTGGGATAATACTTCTGTTAATTCTCTACCTCGATCTGTTCTGAAATTAAAAAAGATAACGACATCGTCTTCTTTTAAAGTCGCTTTAGGTTGACCATTTTCTGTAAGAACAATGGGTTCAATAAATTCGTCAGTAATACCGGCTTCATAACTTTCGTTAATACTGGCTAGGGCGTTGTTGGAGGCTTTTCCTTTTCCTGAAACTAATAAGTCATAAGCTTTTTGCACTCGTTCCCAGCGTTTATCTCTATCCATTGCAAAGTATCGACCAATTACGGAAGCTATCTCACCAGTGGTTTCTTGCATGTGAGCTTCTAATTCTTCCATAAATCCAGCTCCACTTTTTGGGTCCACATCACGTCCGTCTGTAAAGGCATGAACAAACACTTTTTCTAAACCTTCTTGGTGTGCAGCCGATAATAGGCCTTTTAGATGGTTGATATGTGAGTGTACGCCTCCATTGGATAGCAATCCTAAAAAGTGAACATTCTTATTATTGGACTTGGCGTAGTTAAAAGCGTTCTGTAGAGTAGTAACTTCTTTTAGTGTATCATTTTGTACAGCCAGGTTAATTTTTGCCAAATCCTGATACACAATACGTCCTGCGCCTAAATTCATATGCCCTACTTCACTATTTCCCATCTGACCTTCCGGTAATCCTACGTTCATGCCGTGAGTTAGAAGTTGTGCATTGGGATATTTATGAGGTAAACTATCCATAAACGGTGTGTTACCCTGAGCAATTGCTGAAACGGAAGGATCTTTAGCGATTCCCCAACCGTCTAAAATTAGAAGAAGGACTTTTTTATTCATACCACAAAGATAGGGAAGGAGGTGGGAATAATAAACGGTGTGTTTCGTTCAAATTTTAAACAATGTACATGGTTTTGGGTTTGCTAAAACCTAAGATTGTGGCTACCTACTGTATTTTTCAATAGAAGCCTTAATTTGGTCGATTCTATTTTCAGGATCGGGGTGCGTACTTTTATGCTCAGGTACTCGGTTAGGGCCGGCAGCTGCTTTTAATATTTCCATAACTCCAATCATTTGATATGGATCGTACCCAGCATCTATCATGAATTTGATGCCCAAATCGTCACTTTCTAGTTCGTCTCCACGACCATTAGTAAGTAATTTGTTTTGTCCTATTCCAGCTATAAGTCCACCCATGTCAGCTCCTACGGATCCCGCTTGAGAAAGTCCTTGCCATAAACCAGCTTCTGCGATACGTTCGCTTGAGTGACGTCCAAGGACGTGACCAATTTCGTGTCCTAAGACACCCGCTAATTGGTCTTCATTTTCTAATTTAGAGTACAAGGCAGCCGTTATAAAAATCTGTCCACCTGGTAAAGCAAAGGCATTAATGGTTTGGTCGTCTAGTAATAAATGGAATTCATATCGATACGGGGATTCCTTGGCAAGGCTGTTGTTTACCAATTTTTCTCCCACTCTATCTACCATATCCTGAGCTCCGTTATCCGGATGTAACCCACCATGCTGCTGAGCCATTTGGTCTCTACTCGCTAAACCCATTTCAATTTCTTCTTTAGGGTCTAAGGCGATAGCTTGTTCCCTTCCTGTATAGGGATTTACTTCCTTGCTATTGCAATATTTTAATAGTGTAAAAGCCGCAATGGCTAACCCTATAAAGATTCTAATTTTCCAACTTCCTCTCATAATGGTATATTTTTAAGTCTTATAAATTTACGAAAGTAATTCTGGGTTGATGTCCAAAATGTTTTCTTTTCGATATCTAGTAATAAAATCATGGGTAAAATGCTCACTACCTTTAATTTGTTCTTCCTGTAAAATGGCTTTTACGTCTAATTTTTTATAGGCTTTGAGCATCGGAATGGAAACGGGAGCATAGCTCATGTGCCAAGGTTCATAGGCAAATCCTTTACGATGGGCATTGTTCGTATAAACTTCATGAAACCCAAAGGAAGCTGCATGGATGTCTAACCATTCTTTTAACTTGCAGAATGGGCCTTTTCCGTGAAAGTTTTTAGCCTGAAGTACACTTTCGGGTCTTTTAGGATTACTGTCTATGAGATCTAGGTCGGTACCCCAATGATGCCTTGACGTACCTGGAATAGTAGAATATTCAATGATTTTTTCAATCGCCTCCATAGGCGATAAACCTTGGCCTATAAAACGGCTGTATTTTCCCTCATAAATTTCTTTTTGCCGTTGAAAACTTCGATACGCAGAAACTACTTCTATGGCTATGTCTTCTTTGAGTGCTGCTGCTTTCATTTTAGTCAAAGCCACAGCTGTTTCTGTGTGCATAGTACTCGTATAACTCTCTCCAATTATGTTGAGATTTCCCTTGCCAATAAGCTGATCGCGACTAAATGAATTTTGCCATGTGATAGAAGTATAGCTTGGTAAAAAAGTAACAGCTGTACCCGCAATAAGTGAAGTTTTTATAAAATTTTTACGATTCATTTTTTAAATTAGAGGTTTATTAAAAATACAATTAATTTATAAGCTATGGCCATTCAATATAGTATAATTCCTTCTCAAGAAATATTGACGATTATTCCCTTATTATACAAAATTAATAGCGAGAAGGTTTCTGTTGAGATTCTCAAGGAACGCACCTTAGAAATGGTGTCCCAAAATTATGAGTGTTTAGGTATTTATGATGGAACTTCCTTGATAGGAATTTGTGGAATGTGGTTTCAGACGAGACACTATGCTGGCAAAAGTTGCGAAGTAGACCATGTTATCATTGATGAAAGTTATCGTAGTCAGGGAATTGGTAATGACATGATGGAATTTGTTTATAAACATGCTGCCAGTAAAAAATGTAATTGGGTTGAATTAAATACGTATGTGCACAATTTCCCTTCGCACAAATTTTACAATAACCAAGGATTTGCAGCTTATGGATATCATTTTGTCAAAGACATTACTAAGTAAGCGAGTTCAATAAACTTTCTGATTTCAGTTCATAAGGCGCTTTTCCTTGTTCAAAGATACGTGCAGAATGGGTTCCTTTTAATTGTATAGAATCAGCTTTGACAACCAACCAACTTCCTTCTCGTAAGCCTACAACTGGTATGCTATTTTGTGTATGAAATTCTTTAATTCGAGTTTCTCTAGTCTCACCCATATGAGTACTACCTTTAGATGGGTCGAGATAGTGTGGATTGATGTTAAAGGGAATCGCGCCGAGTGTCTTGAAGGAAGACGGGTAAACTATAGGCATATCATTCGTGGTATTCATGGTTACACCACATATATTACTTCCAGCACTGGTTCCGAGATACGGAATCCCGAAGTGAATTGCTTCTCGCAACGATTCCATTACTCCGTTTTTATACAATTGAGAAACCAGCACAAAGGTATTGCCGCCTCCAGTGAATATTCCCTTCGCATTTTTGATAGCTTCTGAAGGGTTAGAAAAAGTATGAATTCCAATAACTTTTTTATCGATCTTGGAGAAAGCCTTGGCTGCAATAAGAGTATAGTCTTCGTGCGAAATTCCGCCGGGTCTTGCATAGGGTATGAATAAAATTTCATCGGTTTCCGAAAATAGCATCGAAAGACTAGGAAGTAGATATTCTAGATAACCACTACCGTAAATTGTTGAAGTACTGGCAACGATAAGATTTTTCATAAGTTATTTTTTTCAAATTTAACAAACCTTGGGAAGTATGTTATGATTTTACTAAGAATTGAAGGACTACTTTTAGGGTATGAAGAATAATTACCTTTTTTTATTCCTTTGTTTTATTTCATTTTGTGCCACATACGGGCAAGAAGTTCAGCGTGTTTTAGTTTCTGGGGAATTAACGGCTTCTGAAGGAGAGAGCGTTGAAGGAATTAATATTTATAATATTTCATCTGAAAAGGGAACGGTTTCCAATGAGAAAGGGGAATTTACTATCGAAATTGGTGAGAATGATCACGTCTTATTTTCTGCGTTACAATTCAAAGACTTTATAGTGATGATTTCCGAAAAGGATGTGCTTGCAAGACATCTTAAAATTAGATTGGATCAGGCCGTTAATAGTCTTGATGAGGTGATCGTGCGTTCTACCGATTTAAGTGGGATTCTTGCGGAAGATGTTAGAAACATAAAGACGACGACGTTGGATGGAGAACAGTTTGATATGTCCTATGAGGCTCTACAGTATGATTATGATTTTAATCAAGACTATAAATCAGTGGTCGATGGAAATGCGGCAGAGACCGCTATTAATTCCGGTGGAATGAAGAATGGATTTAACCCTTTGGGGTTTGTTGACTTATTATTTCCGAAGAAAAAGAAAAGTCCAAAAAATAAGAATAAGGAGTTAGGAACATTCTCTGAAGTGCTCAAAGATAGATATGAAACTTCTTTTTATGTTATAAATTTTAAGATTCCCGAGTCGAAGGTATCTGGTTTTCTATATTTTGTGGAAGAACAAATTACAGATCGCAGCCTGCTAAGTCTTGAGAATGAATTAAACCTTTTGAATCAACTAAAACAATTGAGTGATACCTATAAAGCCAAACTTCAATAGTCGTACCGCTTGCCTCTTTTTTATTTTAATGCCAATTATTTCGTTGGCTCAAGAAAAAACGTTGAAGGGAAGTATTACCAATCTGAAGGACGTTCAAGGAATTCATATTCTAAATACCTCATCTCGTTATAATAGTATAACTGACTCCTATGGAAACTTTACTATTGTTGCTAAGCCGTTAGATACTTTACTTATTTCTTCTGTGACGTATGTTCCAGAGCAAGTTGTAGTTTCTAGGCAATGGCATGACGATGGCGTTATAACAATCACCTTAACAGCATTAGTTAATGAGTTGGCTGAGGTTTTTTTGGGTCCGCAGCTCACAGGAGATTTGGAGCGAGATTTAAAAAAAATAAAGGTGGAGGATCAGATAAATTTTGATGATGTGGGTATTCCAGGTTTTAAAGGGGAGCCAGAAGAGAAAATTCCTAAGTTAGTTGGACAAGTCATTACTCCAATTTCAGTGGATGTTGAAGGGCTATATAAACATCTTAGTGGCTATTATAAGAAATTAAGACTACAAAGAAAGTGGCAGAAGCAAAATGTATTAGCTTCGCAACTCATCTTTCAATATACTCCTAGTTTTTTTGAAGAGGCCTATAAAATTCCACAGGATCGCGTATATGACTTTGTGTTGTTTTGTCTAGAAACTTCTAATTTACAGCAGCATTTCAAAAAAGAAAATTATGCTTTGGTGGTTAGTATTTTTGACACTAAAGCAAAAGAGTATACCTTGCGCCTTCATGAAAAAAAGGAATAGTATTTGTAACATCGATTGATAACAAACGTCCTATTAACTTTATAATTTGCTATGAAATTTTTTAGAATCTCCTTATTGGCCATGCTTTTACCACTGTTTTTTTCTTTTGTGGCACATAAATTTTATGTAAGTACGACCAAAATTGAATATTCCGAAGCGGAACAAAGCCTTCAAATTATCTCAAAATTCTTTATTGACGATTT
>JAHZIZ010000189.1 GCA_022601215.1 Bacteroidota bacterium | reverse complement strand
TCGTTGGTTTTTGTTCCAGAAAGTTCGGCAGCACTCGGGTTTGGTTTTCGCTGTGGATTCCTTGGAATGCTACACTTAGAAATTATTCAAGAACGCTTAGAGCGTGAATTCGATATGACCGTAATTACTACGGTGCCCAACGTTTCTTATCATGCCTATACCAATAAAGAGCCGGATGAACGTATCTTAGTAAATAACCCAAGTGATTTACCCGATCCTTCCAAACTAAATAGAATGGAGGAGCCTTATATTAAAGCCACTATCATTACAAAAAGTGACTTTGTAGGATCTGTGATGTCCTTGTGTATAGAAAAACGTGGCCAAATTACCAATCAGACCTATCTCACCACAGAACGTGTTGAGTTGACATTCGATATGCCGTTGGCTGAAATCGTATTCGATTTTTACGATCGTCTAAAAACCGTATCCAAAGGTTATGCTTCATTTGATTATGCTCCCATTGGAATGCGTGAGTCTAAGTTAGTGAAAGTCGATGTGCTATTAAATGGGAATGTAGTTGATGCATTATCTGCATTATTACACCAAGACAATGCCTACGACATTGGAAAAAAAATGTGTGAAAAACTACGTCAATTAATACCTCGTCAGCAATTTGACATTCCGATACAGGCTGCCATTGGTGCTAAAATCATTTCTCGTGAAACGGTAAAAGCCCTCCGAAAAGATGTGACAGCTAAATGTTATGGTGGAGATATTTCTCGTAAACGGAAACTGCTTGAAAAGCAGAAAAAAGGTAAAAAACGTATGCGTCAAGTTGGAAATGTAGAAATTCCTCAAGAAGCTTTTATGGCGGTGTTAAAGTTAAACGACTAACTGTTTAACCACCGCAACTCGTTCCTAAAGCTTCCAGTCCCGACAAATAGGTGTCGTAACTTGTTCCCGTGTCCTCTCCGTTCACAGAAGCATTACCATTAGACTCTCGGCATAACTCAAAAGGAGTTGTTTGTTCGTTTGTACAAGTGGTACAAGTTCTTCCATCATCATTATTGCAAGAGAGTAATGCAAAAAAAGTGACACTAGCCAATAAAAAAGTAGGTTTCAATAATTTCAATTTATAAGGTCTCTAAAGATTTACCAATATACACCAAGGAGTATCCTTCGGCAACATCTGTTATATTTTTATTGTAAGACGAAATTATGCTTAATGTCCCTTTTGGGTCCTTTAAAAATAGTGGAATGCTTTCTTTACTCTTATCCGTAACATCAATTAGATTATCATAATGCTCTTTACTCTGTAAGGTGAGTTCTAAAATTACTGGATACAATTGAGCCACCTTACTTACCGAAGCAAAATCGTCTATATGTGAAAACAGTCCTTGCTCTGGATTATTGTTTGGGTCTTTCATTTCTTCAGAAGAAATCAAACGATAAGCACCGTTTTCACCAAACTGCTTTTCAAATTTCTGTAAAGCATATTTATTAATATCTGCATTCCCTGTTAACGCCATGAGATAACCCATATCACTTAACTCAATGTTATCGGTTAGAACATCTGAATAAATATTAGCCGAAAAACCTTCAACACCCATGGCCTGAGATTGATCAATGTTATTCTGATTACTATCTATAAGGACCACATGACGACCATTTTCTTGAAGGTACTGTGCTAATAATCTAGGAAAACTAGAAGCCCCAATAATGAGAATTCCTTCCGACTTTTGAAGAAACACACCCACAATACGTGCAAAAAAACGAGCTGTAGTTGCATTTAATAAAACAGTCGTAAGAACCACAGCAAAAACCAATGGTGTTATATATTCAGCACCAGGAACACCTTTTGCCGCTAATTTAGCTCCAAATAGAGAAGCTATACCTGCTGCAACGATTCCACGAGGTCCTACCCAACTAATAAAGAGCTTTTCATTGAGTTTTAACAATGAATTGTGGGTGCTTAAAAAGACCCCGAGAGGTCGCACCACAAAAATAATAATTGCAAACAAAACTGCCGTTCTCCAATTAAAAATGAGATATAACTCATCCATATTAATATTAGCAGACAATACGATGAATAAAATGGAAATAAGCAATACACTCAAGGATTCTTTAAAGTACAATAACTCTTTCAGGTAGCCTGAATTTGTGTTTCCCAGCACCATTCCCATAACTACTACCGCTAACAACCCGCTCTCATGAGCAAACGCATCACTTAGGACAAAAACACCTAATACGCTAGCTAAAGAAAAAACATTCAATAAATAATGAGGAATAAATTTTTTCGTGATTAAAAAATTAAGCGCATGAGCAAATGTGAATCCAAAAGTAGCTCCAAAGAGGACAATCTTACCAAATTCAATCAGGGCCGTTTTAGTAAAGGCTTCACCACCACCTACACTTATAAATTCAAAAACCAAAACCGCCACCAAAGCCCCTATAGGGTCAATTAGAATTCCTTCCCATTTTAATACGGCAGACACATCTTTTTTTAAGGGGATATTCCTCAAAATTGGAGTGATTACCGTGGGCCCTGTCACAATAATTAAGGCAGAAAACAAAAAAGAAATCTTCCAAGTTAACCCAAAGATATAATGTGCGGCAATTCCAGCTCCGAAAAATGTTACTAAGGAACCTAGGGTGATTAATTTACTAATCGACGGCCCCACATTTTTTATTTCAGAAAGTTTTAGTGTAAGTCCTCCTTCAAACAAAATAATACTAATAGCCAAAGACACAAAATAGAATAAACTATCTCCAGCAAATAATCCGTGTTCGCCATTCCACATAGGCTCTATCCACTTTCCTCCATCTTCACTGAGAAATTCAGCAGCAAGAGGCCCTACTAGAAGACCGATAAGAATTAAGGGTAAAATTGCTGGAATTTTAAACTTCCAAGCAACCCATTGTGCTAAAATACCTAGGATAATAATCCCTGCTAGTTCTACCATAATAGTCGTTTTTCAAATATAAAAATATAGTAAATATAGGATACCTAAGTTACTTTTACATTTTTGTTTAGCTTCTTTTAAAATGCTTTCTAGTTTTCAGAAAAATACTATCTTTCAACATTAGATGACAACATCAACTAATTTAAACACAAATCCGTTTACCACTATTGGGATTGGAGTTGCCTTCTCACCCAATTTAAAAGCCAACCTTTACGAGGCCGCTAGATTGTCCTTATATTTTAAATCTAAGTTGTTGCTCATTCATGTGGGCAACCCTTCAGAAGAAAAAGAAAAGGAAATTGAGGAAATCCTAGATCCATTTATTAAAGACGACCTAAATTTTGAATTGGTATTCCAAGCGGGAGACCCAGTAAAAGTAATTCTTGACACCGTCAACAAAAAACGGGTTGATCTTCTCATTCTAGGAGCACTACAAAGAGAAAACTTCTTAAAATACTATGTTGGATCCATCGCTCGTAAAATTACACGAAAGGCTTTGTGCTCTGTACTGCTTCTAATTAAACCTTCTGTAGATCGAATTCCTTGTAAACATATTGTTGTTAATGGTCTTCAAGATGATAGAACTCAGCAAGCAATCGAAGCCGCTTTTTTCATGGGAAAAGCACTTCAGAGTGAACAATTGACAATTGTTGAAGAAATTACTCAGCAAGAATTAGCCGTTACGGTAGATGACGACAAATCGCTAAGG
>JAHZIZ010000188.1 GCA_022601215.1 Bacteroidota bacterium | reverse complement strand
TTAATATTCAGTTAAAAAAACTATTATTTACCTCCCATTGCAGTCAACATACCTCCGTATACTCCATTTAATGAAGAAAGGTTAGTTGCTAAATGTTCCATTTGCGCTTTTAACTGAGCAGATTTCTCAACTACTTGCTCGTTTACTTCTGCCTGACGGCTAGTAGACTCAACTTGTACTTTGTATAAACTGTTCAATGACTCCATTTGGGCTGCAGCTAAAGCCATTTCTTCACTATACTTTTTAGTAGAGTTCATCGCTTCTGCAGTTGGAGCCATTCCTTTAGCAGCACCTTCGAAAGAACGAATGCTATCACTTAAGCTGTTCATTAACTCACCATCAATTTTAGCACCTTTCAACATCTCATCTAATTTCTTAGATAGCATTCCTTGTGCATCTTCTGGTTGTTCTTTTTTACCACCTTTAGTTTTTCCGCCAGCCAATTCTGGGTATACTAAAGACCAATCTAAATCGTCATCAACTGGTTCAAACGCAGATATAGCGAAAATGATTGCTTCTGTAATTAATCCAATCGCAAGAAGGATCCCACCATTTAATGGTCCTAACTCCCAGTGAAGGATTTTAAATAATGCTCCTAAAATTACGATAGAAGCTCCAAGCCCGTAGGCCATGTTAAATAATTTCTTAGATGATTTTGACTGTGCCATAATACTAATTTTAAGTTAAGTTAAGTTTTTAATTTAGGTTAAGATTTAAGGTTTTAAAGGGCGCGACCACTAACGAGCGTCACCAAAGTTTTTGTTCAATGTTACATCTGTTCCCATGTAATCCTGTACAGTTCTAAAGCCAATATAGCTTCGAGCAGAATCTGCATATTCGTAATCACGGGTACTTACCTGTAAGAAGTATGCAACGTCTTTCCAAGAACCACCACGCACTACTTTACGCATATTCTTGTTGTCGTTTACATTTGGATTCATTGTAGAAGAATACTCATAAGAGTCTGGGTCATATGAAGAAGCTACCCACTCACTTACATTACCCGCCATATTAAACAAGTTGTAATCATTAGGGTCATAAGCATCGGCTTCTACGGTATATAATGCCTGGTCTGCCGCATAATCTCCACGTAATGGTTTGAAGTTTGCCATAAAACAACCTCTGTCATTTTTAGCGTATGGTCCACCCCATGGGAATGTTGCAGATTCTAAACCTCCACGAGCAGCATACTCCCACTCCGCTTCTCCAGGAAGACGGAAAGAGTTAACGTGTTGTCTACTTCTAGACTTTTGGTATGAGTTCTTATATAGCGTTCTCCAAGCACAAAATGCCTTAGCTTGTTTCCAGCTAATTCCAACGACTGGATAATCACCATATGCTTCATGCCAGAAATAGTCATTGTGCATTGGCTCATTGTAAGAATAATTAAAATCTTTAATCCAAACTGTAGTATCTGGATAAATTGCAACTGTATCTTTTCTAATGAAGTCTTTTCTTCTTTGATCTTTAGCACGAGCAGCTGCCTGGATATCCATGTGCGTGTATTGGAATAGCAATTTTTCAACATCGATAGTACGCTGTCCATTATAAGCCTCTTCCGAAGGAATATACATAGTATCCATCACTTCACTATAGTACTCATCAGGATACTCACCAGTTTCCCAAATAAGATCTACATCATTATTCACTTTACGACCCGCATAGAAGTCCTCTCCCATACCGTAATAATTGTCGTACATATATTGCTCATAAGGAGTCATTTCTTCGTTTTCTTGATCAACAAAAGCAAATTCTCCAATACCTCCATCACCTGGAGTTGCTCCAACCTCATCGGCCAGTATAGCAAGTTTTAGTCTAACTGTAGAATCGCGTACCCACTCAACAAACTGTCGGTATTCAGAATTCGTAACTTCCGTTTCGTCCATATAGAAGGATCGCACGGTTACGGTCCTTGTTGGGGCATCATTTACCGCAACAAAGTCGTCATCAGCTTTACCCATGATAAAAGATCCACCAGGGATAAGGGTCATTCCGTAAGGTTTTTCAGGGTACCATTTTTTCCCTTTTGCGCCAACAAGTTCTCCTCTGTCTCCAGAGTTACAACTAAACAAAAAGGCTACCATCGCAGTAAATGCAATTAACTTCTTCATAGGTATTTAGGTTAAATTATGTAAGATTTAAGGGCGTAAACCTATCTATAAAATTTTAAAAAAACAATTATTTTTTTAAAAAAACCCTTAAATGCTGTTTACTTAGTTCGTTTGGTCATACTTCGTTCTTCCGACGGGCTTTCATCCATCGCTCAGGAATCTCCTGATTTGTAGCACTCAAATATTCGCCATAAGTGCAAGGTAATAACGTATGTCTTTTTAATTTATTATTAACATTTGAAATAAAAGGCAATTCTATCCACCAACGCCCAGTTTTATTACTCTTTTTGAAGACTAAAATTTCTTCATCTACCGGAACTTTATAAATTGTGTAACTATGTTCATCGTCAAAGTTGTCGTCTGCAACTCTAAAATTCACACCTTCTATAAAGTACCAGATAATTTGAGCCATTAATACTGCAGCACTCTCCGCCTGCTTATAATCTTTCAACTCATACAAGCCAAAAGAAGACACTCTGTTACTAATACCAGCATAACGGGCAATCGCACAAATTTCACGACTATCAAACCCATTAGGACTGCTACTGTATTGATAACTCACTTCTGCTGCTTTTATTGCCGTAACATCTACAGAAACAATATCCGCATCCCGCAGTATAGGCTCTACCAAGCTAATATCGCTTGTCACCTTCCCTAATCGATAAGCATCGAAATAGAGCTTATCCATCAAAACGATCTCCGCTGGAGGATTATCATAAGACTGATACCCTAAAACACTGTAATTAAATAAGTTATATGGATTTTCAATAATAATTTTTCCGACGTAGGATTTATTTGTGATAGCATGCTCTGCATCCCCAAGATCAAATCGATGATCTACATTCACCATGTTGATCATCTTCCCTAAATCGTCATAGGACCGGTAATGAGCATACATCAGATCTTGACTACCGCCTAAAAGAATTGGAATAATTTTTTTCTCCAACAAGGCACCTACCACAGTCTTTACGGCGAAATAAGTATCCTGCACGCTTGCACCCTTTTCAATGTCGCCTAAATCCACAATCATTTCGCTCCAATTCCCAGGATACAGACCATACAAAGACTTACGAACTTCAGAGAATGAAACTTCTCCACCCATATAGTTGATGTCATTTCTATTTTCCAGAATACCGAGCAGGGCAAACTTGACTCCTTTTAAATCAGGTAACTCTCCTTTTTGATGATGTACTTTAATCTCCTTTCCCAGAACGCCAATAGGCAATACTTCTCTATGAGCAATTACTTTTTTTGAAACCGGGGAAAGGAATTCTATCATTATTTTTTCTTGGCAGTAGTTTTCTTACGAGTTTTCTTTTTAGGTGCATTCTTTTCCAAAATAGCAATAGCTTCTTCTAAGGTCATCTTATCTGCTTTTGTTGTTTTAGGTAACTCCACCTTGGTTTTCCCTTTAATCAGGTTAAAACGCCCCCAACGAGCTTTTTCAAGACGAATTCCTTCCTCTTCCCAATTATGGATAAGCTTGTCTATCTCTTTTTGCTTTTTAGTTTCAATCAACTCCACAATATCAGCATCCGAGAGATTATCAAAATCGTATTTCTTATTTACGTTGATAAACATATTGTTCCATTTAATAAACGGTCCAAAACGCCCGGTTCCTTTCTGAACTGGTAATCCTTCATATTCGTAAATAGGAGCATCTGCTCTTTTCTTTTCTTCAATCAACTCCTTAGCAAAGCTCATTTCTACGTCTAAAGGATCCATTCCCTTAGGCAGAGAGATGAATTTTTTTCCAAAACGGACATAAGGACCAAAACGCCCATTAGCCACTTCTACCTCTTCTCCTTCATAGACCCCTAAAGATTTAGGTAATTTAAACAGATCCATTACTTCCTCAAAAGTAACAAGGTGTAATTGTTGATCTGGTCGAAGACTCGCAAATTTCTTCTCTTCATCATCAGGCGCTCCAATTTGTGCCATCGGCCCAAATTTCCCTAAACGCACAAGCACCGTTCTCCCTGTCGTTGGATCTTCTCCTAAAATACGCTCTCCACTTTCACGTTCTGCATTTTCCTGAACATCCTCAACATGTGGATGGAATTTTTTATAGAAATCTTTCATCATGGAAGTCCATTCTTCCTTTCCATCGGCAATATTATCAAAATCTTCTTCCACCTTGGCGGTGAAATTATAATCTAAAATATCGATGAAATGTTCTACCAAGAAATCATTTACAATCATTCCAATATCGGTAGGCACTAACTTCCCTTTATCACTTCCAATGGTTTCAGTCAACTGGTTATCAGCCACACCCTCCTTTGAGAGAGTCATTTGTAAGTACTTTCGCTCTACTCCTTCTACAGTTCCTTTCTCCACGTAATTACGGTTCATTATCGTTGAAATTGTTGGAGCGTAAGTTGACGGACGTCCAATTCCAAGTTCTTCCAACTGCTTTACCAAAGAAGCTTCCGTAAATCGGTATGGTGGGCGAGTAAATCGTTGCGTCGCTGTGACATAATTATTTCCAAGTGGGTCATTGACCGTCAAATTAGGCAACATTCCATCTTGTTCTTCCTCTTCAAAATCGGTGCCTTCTAGATACACTTTCAAGAACCCGTCAAATTTGATCATCTCTCCGTTTGCAGAGAACTGTTCTTTTACAGTTTGAGAGGCAAGTACATCAATCTTCACATTGGTACGTTCTAATTGTGCATCGCTCATTTGAGAGGCAATAGTCCGTTTCCAAATTAATTGATACAAACGCTCCTGATCATAATCTCCACTAATACTATGGCGAGACATATCGGTTGGACGAATCGCTTCGTGAGCCTCCTGGGCTCCTTTGGATTTTCCTTTATAATTTCGAGGCTGACTGTATTGATCACCGTACGATTTTGAAATTTCTTCCTTAGCAGCCTTCTTCGCATCTTCTGAAAGGTTCACACTATCTGTTCTCATATAAGTAATAAGACCGGCTTCGTATAAACGTTGCGCAATGGTCATAGTTTTACTTACCGAATAGTATAATTTCCTAGAAGCTTCCTGCTGAAGTGTAGACGTTGTAAATGGTGGTGCAGGCGATTTCTTAGCCGGTTTTTTCACCAAATCGGCCACCTTATAATTGGCGCCTAAATTTTTCTGAAGAAACTCACGAGCCTCTGCTTCGGTGGTGAAATTTCTGGGAAGTTTCGCTTTAAACTTGTTTCCATTTTCCGTAGTGAATTCCGCATCAACCCTATACGAAGCAACCGGGGAGAATTTTTCAATCTCACGCTCACGTTCAACGATAAGTCGCACTGCAACGCTTTGCACACGACCTGCCGAAAGGCCTCCTTTCACTTTCCTCCACAACACAGGCGAAAGTTCATACCCCACCAATCTATCTAATACACGACGCGCCTGCTGTGCATTCACTAAATTATAATCAATCTGTCTAGGATTCTCGATAGCCTTAAGAATGGCCGACTTCGTAATCTCATGAAAAACGATACGTTTAGTCTTCTCCTTATCGAGCTTTAACGACTCCGCTAAATGCCAAGCAATTGCTTCTCCTTCTCGATCCTCATCACTCGCTAGCCACACCATTTCGGCATTGTTTGCCAACTTCTTGAGTTCTTTTACCAAGCTCTTTTTATCACTCGATATTATATATTTAGGTGTAAAGTCTCCTTCCACATCCACCCCCAACTCCTTAGAAGGAAGATCTGCTATATGTCCAAAACTAGATGTTACTTTGAAATCTTTTCCTAAAAATTTCTCAATGGTTTTGGCTTTCGCCGGCGACTCCACGATCACTAAATTCTTTGCCATAGTCCGTAAATTTGGAGTACAAAAGTATATGATTTTTTTTATACGAACTGCGAAGCCCCAATAATTAAGGTTCAATTAACAAGAAAAAGAGCAACGAATGAACTCCATCTTCGCTCCTCTTTTGTAGAAAAATTTTCCGCTAAGCTATTCCATATCTGGCTTTCCGATGTTTGAAATGGGGTCATGATCATCTCCTTCAAAACCGATAGAATCTCTATAAGTTACAAAGGTGGCCACGTGGGTAAAAAACATCGTAGCAATAATTCCTATATAGCAAGCAATAGCTCCTAAAGAACCCATAATACCAGCCACAATACCAATTCCTAATAGAATCCCCCAGTTCTTGTTTCCATATTTAAAAGCCGCTTTAATAGTATCTCCAACGCCCAACTTTTCATTAAAAATAAAAATAGGAAAGATCCAATGCAGAGGGACCATTGCATAAAACAAAGGCAAATAGCACAACATAGCCGATACGACAGCAATCCCCATAATAGCTAATGAAAGCAATAGAAGTTTACTGAAATTATTTTTCAGAATTGTGAAATAACCTCCAATATCTTCTCCACTTCCAGTCTCTTCTTTTCTAAGAAACTTCATAAAATGACCAAAAACCGACATATTGACCATTTGCATTAAAAAAGATCCCACAAAAATTAACACATACCACGCTACTATCATCCCAATGGAATAATCTTCCAAAATGTTAGGTTGATAATAAGGATCGCCAGCATTCTGGAGCATATCCATGTAAAATGGAATTAAAGGAATATAGACAATAAGAATAAAAGGAATAGCGACGGCTAGTGCAATTAAACTATGTGTTAACCCTTGACTAAAGTATTTTTTATACAAGTCAAAACTATTGCTAATTACATCACCGAAGTCAGGAGATTTTGCATTTTCAATGCGCTTAAAAATTGAAGTATTCATAGTATTACGATTGGTTGTTATGCTGGTAAATGTACAAAAAAGATGCCTGCCACTTTGTCACTTTTATAACCGTTTGTTGTATCTTTGTAGCCCCTATTTTTAGTAGGGTATATTATTTGACACAAGAAATCACCTATCGTTACAACTGCGACAGCATTTATGGAAGAGAAGATTATAGACGAATCTAAACAAGGAGAAGCCTTGGTTATTGAAGCGAAAAAAGGAAACTCAAAAAAGCTTTTTATTGAGAGCTATGGATGCGCCATGAACTTTAGCGACAGCGAGGTAGTAGCTTCCATTATGGCTCAGCAGGGATATAACACCACTCAAAAGCTAGAAGAGGCAGATCTAGTGCTCGTCAACACCTGCTCAATTAGAGACAAAGCAGAGCAAACAGTGCGGAAACGTTTACAAAAATACAATGCAGTAAAGCGCACCAATCCTAAAATGAAAGTTGGCGTATTAGGTTGCATGGCCGAACGATTAAAAAGCAAATTTCTAGAAGAAGAAAAGATTGTAGATATGGTCGTAGGTCCAGATGCGTATAAGGACTTACCAAATCTCCTTAAGGAAGTTGAAGAAGGTAAAGATGCAGTCAATGTGATTCTTTCAAAGGAAGAAACCTATGGAGATGTGGCGCCAGTTCGACTGCATAGTAACGGAGTAACTGCCTACGTAAGCATTACTCGTGGATGTGATAATATGTGCACCTTCTGTGTCGTACCCTTTACTCGTGGTAGAGAACGCAGTCGAGATCCTCAAAGTATCCTAGAAGAAGTGAATCAACTTGCCAAGGATGGTTACAAAGAAATCACCTTGCTTGGGCAAAACGTCGATAGTTATTTATGGTATGGAGGAGGGCTCAAAAAAGACTTTAAAGATGCAACAGCTATCCAAAAAGCAACGGCTACCAATTTCTCTCAACTCATGGAGATGGTCGCCCAAGCCCACCCAAAAATGCGCATACGTTTTTCCACGAGCAATCCGCAAGATATGACGGTCGATGTATTGCACACCATGGCAAAGCACCCTAACATTTGCAACCATATCCACTTGCCTGTTCAGAGTGGTAGCACGAGAATTTTAGAGGCCATGAATCGGCAACATACTCGAGAAGAGTACTTCAGTCTCATTGATAAAATTCATGAGATTATACCCAACTGTATGATTTCTCAAGACCTCATTGCTGGTTTCCCTACCGAAACAGAAGAAGACCACCAAGATACTTTATCGCTGATGGAGCGAGTCACCTATGGATTTGGGTTTATGTATGTGTATTCTGAACGTCCGGGAACTATGGCTGCCAGAAAGTTTGAAGACGATATCCCTGAAGCAACTAAAAAGCGTAGACTCGCCGAAATAGTGGCACTACAACGTCAACATAGCGAAATAAGGACCAAACAGTTTTTAAACCAAACTGTCGAGGTCCTCATTGAAAAACAGTCGAAAAAAAACGAACATGAATGGAGTGGTCGAAACCCGCAAGGATTGGTTGTCGTATTTCCAAAAGAACACTATAAAGTTGGGGATTTTGTGATGGTAAAGACACATGACTGCACCAGCGCAACACTTATTGGAAAAGGGGTTGGCTATTCAGAAAATAACTAGAGAAATAAACTCGGACTCATGGAAAATGTACAAGCTGTAAAACAACGATTTGGAATTATTGGGAACGACCCAGGGCTTAATCGCGCGGTTGAAAAAGCGGTACAGGTAGCCCCTACAGACATTTCGGTACTGGTTACGGGAGAAAGTGGAGTAGGAAAAGAAAGTATTCCAAAAATCATTCACTCGCTATCACACCGCAAGCACGGTAAATATATTGCTGTTAACTGTGGCGCCATCCCAGAAGGAACTATAGATAGTGAACTTTTTGGGCATGAAAAAGGAGCTTTTACCGGAGCTACAACAACACGTAGTGGTTATTTTGAAGTGGCAGATGGTGGAACCATTTTCCTAGATGAAGTAGGTGAATTACCACTTCCAACACAGGTGCGCCTATTACGTGTTTTAGAAACTGGTGAGTTCTTAAAAGTAGGTTCTTCTAAAGCACAAAAAACAGACGTCCGTATTGTAGCAGCGACCAATGTAAATTTTGCCGAAGCTATAGAAAAAGGAAAGTTTAGAGAAGATCTTTACTACCGTTTGAGCACAGTGGAAATTGCTCTCCCTCCTTTGAGGAAAAGGCATGAGGATATCCACTTGTTGTTTCGGAAATTTGCCTCAGACTTCGCTCAGAAATACAAGATGCCAACCATTAGATTAGACGACTCGGCAGTTAGTCTATTATTACAATATAAATGGGGTGGAAATATTAGACAACTTAGAAATATTGCCGAGCAAATCTCCGTACTCGAACAAAACAGAACCATTTCCTTTGAAACATTAAAAAGCTACTTGCCAGACGTAGGAAGTAATCTTCCGGCAGTCATTAACAATAAAAAAGCAGATAGCGATTTCAGTAACGAACGAGAGATTTTATATAAAGTCCTCTTCGACATGCAGCGGGATGTCAACGATCTTAAAAAGTTGACAATGGAATTGATGAAAAGTGGTAACGCTTCCGAAGTGAAGGAAGAGAATGCCACGCTCATAAATAAGATTTATTCTGAAGAAACCGATCATGAAGCCCAACTTGCATCGTTTGCACCAGAAGCAGAATCTCCTCAAGCCTATAATGTAGAATAGGTAACCCCAACCGAAACGGTAGTCGAAGTGACCGAAGACAAATATCAC
>JAHZIZ010000187.1 GCA_022601215.1 Bacteroidota bacterium | reverse complement strand
CTCCAGCCTTTGGAAATTTTCCAATTCCATCAATGGAATCTCCATTTACGTTAAATAAACGCCCGTATACATCATCTCCAATTGGCATTTGTATAGGTGCTCCGGTTGCAACAGCGTCCACTCCACGACTCAATCCATCTGTACTGTCCATTGAGATGGTACGCACGGTACTTTCACCAATATGAGATTGTACTTCAAGTATCAATGTAACTCCATTGTTGTTTACTTCAAGCGAATCGTAAATTCTTGGAAGTTCTGCTCCATTCGCAAACGCAACGTCTACCACTGGGCCAATAATCTGTGCAACTTTTCCTGTAACTTGTGACATTATCTAAGTGTTTATTTTTTAGTACTGTTAAGGGTGTCAACAACTACCCCTAAAAATCCGTGCAAAGATACTGTTTTCTCTCATAAAAAAAAGAGTTACAACTTATAATTTTCGTGCCTACTCCTCCTTATTCCATTACCTCACAGAAACCCAAACCATTTTAAGCAATAGAAGCCCTTTTAAACAAAGCGATTCAGAGAATTAACTCCCAATCACCTTCGTAATTAACCTATAAAATCGTTTTTCTTCAAACTCGTATCTTTACATTCAATAACACTAAATTGCAATCACAAATATGGATACTTTAATCGATCAATTGTCACTTTCTTTTGAAGACACCTTTTCTCCTTTTAATTACATTGCATATATCCTAATTTGCTCTGCACTATTATTTTTATTAGCTGTAGTATACAACCGATATGGTAATTCAATTTCTAATAGAAATCAGTTGTCAAAGGTACTTATGATCGTGGGGCTTACTACCTTCATCATTATATCCATTGTAAAATCATCATTAGCCCTTTCTCTAGGACTTGTGGGAGCCCTATCTATCGTCCGGTTCAGAACTGCAATTAAGGAGCCAGAAGAATTAGGATTCTTTTTTATGGCCATTGCAATTGGTCTCGGCATGGGAGCAAATCAGTTATTCCCAACACTTATCGGGTTTCTTGTACTAATGATCATTGTTATCATTCAAAGTCGTTTTACAGGAAGCGCTACCATCACACAAAATTTACTCATTGCCGCACCCTGCACTGCTGAAAATAAAACCCAACGAATTGATGCTATAAGTAAGGCCGTCGGCACCCACAGTTCTCAACTGGAAGTGAAAAGAATAAAGTTAGATGGAAATAACATCGCCATTAACTTTCAAGTGAAAGTTAAATCACTGAAGGAATTAACCCATATAAATAATTCTTTACTTGCCATAGATCCAAATATCGACAGCACTTTTATCGATTCAACTTTATAGAAATCTGTCATAGATTACCGTTATGAAAATAAACACAGGGACCTCCAAAACGAATTATTTATCAGTGCTTATTGCTGTTGTTTCGGTCTTGTTATTATCGCTGTTTGTTATTGGTTCACATGAAAAAATTGATCAGGATGAAGCCATAAAGCCTTTACTAAAAAACAACATATCTACTCCTACTACGATTAGTCTACCTGCCTTTATCCAAGACAAGGAGTTTTTACTTTATAAGGATGATTCCTTATCCATTTCTCTTTTGAATGAAAAAAAACATCCTCGCCTCATATATACCTATCATATAAAGCCTACAGGTAAAAGTTTAACTGATCGATTTTTCGTACATATCTTTGTTAAAGACACTACTAAACTCAAAGGGAAAACATCTTTTGCTAACGTAGATTTTTATCGAAAACCCGAGCGAGTTTTAACCCCCGAAGGGACAGTAAAATATATCTTTCAGAAAGAACTGATTAGCGACTCCTATGATGACCTATTCATACCTCCATCTCAAATTGACTCTATCAATACAGGAAGGTACAATCCTGAAACTGGGAGATCACTCGTTATTAAGGGAATACAACTAAATTCCATTTCCGAAGCCAACTTAAGAAATGGTCTTGACAAATTATCCATCCATGTTGGTCGTAGAGATTTTGAAAAGATAAAATTAAAACGACAAGAAGCCCTTAATAACGGGGTGCTAACGTCAGAAAATAAAGATCTAGTTAAGGGGGCCATTTCATACAAAAATGGAGAAAAGAAAAACTGTTCATTCCGACTTAAGGGAGATTGGACGGATCATTTAGAAGATGAAAAGAAATGGTCCTACCGAATTATAATGGAAGATGGAGCCACCCATAGAGGCATGCGTAAATTTTCCATTCAACATCCTAAATCTAGAAATCATTTATGGGAATGGCTTTTTAGTAAAGTAATAAAGGATCAAGACATGATTAGCCTTAGATATCATTTCGTAAATGTCGATATGTTAGTTTCTGACAATTCAGGCACCGAAAAAATTTCAATGGGTATTATGGCCCAGGAAGAATCTTTTGATAAAATATTGATTGAAAACAACAAGAAACGAGAAGGCATTATTCTCGCACTAGATGAATCACTACTTTGGGAAGATCGAAAAAAACTTCATAATATGGAGTTAGACGAAACGGCGTTAAACCAAAAGTTATACTCCGAATATGAGGCTCCCATTAAAGTATTTAATGAGAACAAAGTTTTAGCAGACAGTGTTTTATCTAAACAGTTTGAAACGGCTAGAATACTCCTTGAAGGACTTAGAGAATCTAAATATCGTATTTCTGAAGTTTTTGATATTGAAAAGCTCTCCACTTTTGTTGCGCTGTCTAACTTGTTTGGAGCCCATCATGGACTAGTTTGGCATAACTTACGCATCTATTACAACCCAATCACTGGAAAACTTGAACCTATTGCATTCGATTCTGAAGGTGGAATAAAGCTAGAAGAACTAGAACACTATCCTTTTTCTGATGGGGATGAGCATTATCATAAAATGGTTCGAGAGAAATTAGCTTTAGTAAGTAGCGATGCCTTTATTCAAGATATAATGAACAGGCATTATCTCGATTTACAAGAGATACGACAAGAGTTAATTACTGAATACTATTCTCCTTTTAATGATGAAGTACTCACCTACAACAGCAACTTTATCAAGAAATCCCTATCCCCAACTGCTCAAATAATACCAAGTTTACTATCATATAACGAGCGAAGCATGACCATCGCTGTGAAAAATGTATCGCAACACCCTGTAACTATTTCTGGGCTTTACGATGAAGACGGACGTCTATTAAATACCGATATTTCTCAAACAAGTATCGATACCTCCAGTACAACGACCCTTCAGTTTAGTCTTAATGCATATTTCAACAACGCCTTTGTTTCTAAAAAAAACAAAAAGGGTGG
Source organism: Bacteroidota bacterium (assembly GCA_022601215.1). Classification (GTDB taxonomy): domain Bacteria; phylum Bacteroidota; class Bacteroidia; order Flavobacteriales; family Flavobacteriaceae; genus Aureisphaera. Next base: position 3,435 of record JAHZIZ010000187.1, on the reverse strand, counting down.
GTTTAGATACCCAAAAGATGTTCATAAATTACGAATAGCACATTACATTGAGGGCATTGATATCCTTACAAATACCGCAATTAGACCCTACGGAGTTCCAACAAATTTGACCAACCATGTGAACGATTTTAAAAAACTACGTGCTCCCAATCTAGACGGATTCAATTTCGTCACTATAAAAAATGATAGCGTTATTGCGATTCAAAAAGGAAAACACACCTTGAATAGAAATTTAAAAATACCCCCTGGATATAAAGTGAATATTGCAGCAGGTACGACTATCGATTTAAAAAACAATGCCTCTATTTTAAGTGATTCTCCATTGTTTTGTTCAGGACAATTAGATAGCCAAATCACTTTTACTTCTTCGGATGGAACTGGTGGTGGCTTGTTTGTTAATAATACAACCGAAAGCTCACAACTCCTTCATTGTGTATTTAATAACTTATCAAATCCCAACAATGCTTATTGGCATCTTTCCGGTTCGGTTAATTTTCACGAAGCGGACGTAGTAATTTCAAACACCACCTTCAAAAACAATCGATGTGAAGATGCGTTAAACATTATACGTTCTTCGTTCACTTTGACCGATTCTGTTTTCGAAAACACACAATCCGATTCGTTCGATGGAGACTTTGTAGAAGGTCGTATTACCCGTTGTGTTTTTCTGAATTCGGGAAATGACGGAATAGATGTTTCGGGATCAAAATTAGATCTAGAAGCGATTAATGTGAGTAACCCTTCAGATAAGGCCATAAGTGCTGGTGAGAACAGTAACATCATTGCCAAAAACATAACCATTCAAGGGGGAGAAATTGGAATTGTTAGTAAAGATTTGTCTACTATATCGGCTCAAGATGTGTCCATAACGGATACTCGTTTAGGTATTTCCGCTTTTCAGAAAAAATCAGAATACGGAGTCGCCGCCATTAACATCGACAATTTAACAATTGTAAATTTTGAAGTTGAATACCTAATTGAACACAATTCAACTCTAATCATCGATAACAAAGAAGTAGCAACGGTTTCAGATAATGTAATTGATCAAATGTACGGTAATGAATATGGAAAAAGCAGTAGATAGTAACCCATCTTCATCCACAAAAAATCTTCAGCTTAGATTTGAACGCAAGTTTGTTTATCCAGCGGCAAATACAACCGATATAATTGAAAGTGAGGTCCTTAATAACCCATTTTTGTTTCAGGAAATTTACACTCGCCGAACCGTGAATAATATTTATTTTGATGATGTAGCTATGAGCTTTTATCACCAAAACGTATCTGGCGTAGACATAAGAGACAAGTATCGGCTTCGGTGGTATAGTGATAATTATAATACCATCGAAAATCCTGTCTTCGAAATAAAGAAGAAATACGGCTTAGTAGGAGACAAACTCTCATTTAAATTGACTGGATTTAAGTGGGATTTAAAAAAACATAGCTTAGACGAAACTATGACAGCAATTCTCGACGCTGTGAAAGAGAAAACAACACAGGAATTACATCTAAACTTGAGCACGCTTAGTCCGTCTTTATACAATAGCTATGAGCGTCGATATTTTTTGTCTAATTGTGAAGATTTTAGAATAACGATAGACTACCATATGAATTTCTACAACCCCCAGTTCAAAAATTATGAGCTGTCTAAAGTAGGTTTGGAGGATGTGGTTTTAGAACTAAAATACAAAAGAAATAAGGACAAAGAAAGCAGAGGGCTAACACAGCATCTTCAATCACGTCTCTCTAAGAACTCTAAATATGTTCGAGGCATTGATCTTATTAATAACTTAGTGCATGGGTAATTTTATTAGAGCTTTTGGCCTTACCTTATTAGTAGGTTTCCTTGGGAGTTGCAATTCCTACAAAAATATATACTCTCAACCGACATTTGGAAATAGAGGTGGTGTAAACTGTGTCATTGAAATTCCTGGAGGCACCAATAAAAAAGTTGAATTCAACCCTTCAACTCATACCTTCGAAGTAGATCAAAGAAATGGAAAAGACCGTGTCATTTCATTTCTGTCGTATCCAGGAAACTACGGATTTATTCCTTCTACCTTTTCAGACCCTGCTAAAGGTGGAGATGGAGATGCATTGGATGTGTTGTTAATTTCTGAATCAGTTCCTACAGGCACTTTGATCGAGGCCATTCCAATAGGCGTACTTAGACTTATAGATGCAGGAGAAGCCGATGACAAGATTATATGCGTTCCAATGGATGTTGAAAAGCAAATTATAAAAGCAACAAGCTACGCCCAATTAGAAAAAGACTATCCACAAGCAAAAGAGATTATCACCAGATGGTTTACCCACTATGACAGCAAAGACACTTTACAAGTAAATGGATGGGGTAATGAAAAAGAGGCGATGGCCGAAATTCAGAAAAACAAAAAAGACTAATTACTCTACAGTAACCGATTTAGCTAGATTTCGTGGCTGATCAACATTCTTGTCTAGCATGACAGCAATGTGATAAGACAACAATTGTAAAGGAATCGTTGTTACCAAAGGACTTAATGTCTCAGGAGTTTTAGGAACTTCCATTACAAAATCGGCTAGATCTCTTACCACAGTATCACCTTCGGTTACCACGGCAATGATTTTTCCTTTACGTGCTTTTATTTCTTCAATATTACTTACCACTTTTTCATAGTGATTACTATTTACTGCAATCACAACAACTGGCATTTGCTCATCGATTAACGCAATAGGTCCGTGCTTCATTTCAGCAGCAGGGTAACCTTCAGCATGTATATAAGAAATCTCCTTTAATTTAAGCGCACCTTCTAAAGCGACAGGGAAGTTATATCCTCTTCCTAAGTATAAAAAGTTAGCCGCATCCTTAAAGACCTCAGCAATTTCCTTAATCTTTGGCTCACTTTTAAGTGCTTCCGCAACGTGAGATGGAATTAATTCCAACTCGCGCAAATGCATCATATAATCACTTTTGGAGATGGTTCCTTTTTCATTCGCCAAACGGAGTGCTATCATGGTAAGCACCGTAATTTGGGTAGTAAAAGCTTTGGTAGACGCAACACCAATCTCAGGTCCAGCGTGGGTATATGATCCTGTATGTGTTTCTCTGGAAATGGAAGATCCTACAACATTGCATACCCCAAAAACAAAAGCACCTTTTTCTTTGGCTAATTTTATCGCAGCTAACGTATCTGCCGTTTCTCCACTTTGAGAAATTGCTATGACCACATCATTTTCAGTAATTACTGGATTTCTATATCTGAATTCACTTGCATATTCCACTTCAACGGGAATACGTGCCCAGTCTTCAAATATATATTCTGCCACAAGTCCTGCATGCCAAGAAGTACCGCAAGCCACAATTATAATTCGATTTGCATTGGTGAACTTCTGAATATGATCTTCTAATCCGCCTAACTTAATAATTCCTTTGTCCGCCAACAAACGGCCTCGATAGGT
>JAHZIZ010000186.1 GCA_022601215.1 Bacteroidota bacterium | reverse complement strand
TTTACATGGTATGATGACAATAGAACCCGCTGGATTTCGGCAAACCTCAACACTACCTATAGTTGGGCAGAAGATCGGGTCCGTTTTAGAGGAAGCCTAATCAAAAATTTCAATCGAACCAATAGACTCCGCATTTCTTTGTCTGGAGGTAACACAGTATCACAATTTAATGTTGACGAACCTATTTCCCCTATAGTGAATACTGTGGCAAGTTTGTTTTTTGAACGTAATTATATGAAGATTTATGATCTCACCTATGCAAGAATAGGATATGGACATGAATGGTTTAATGGAGTCCGTGTCCGAGCGAATCTTGGTTACGAACAACGTAAACCTTTATTTAACAATACAGATTATGTTTTTTTTTCCAATGATAATGTGGACTTTACCTCTAATAACCCACTTGTCCCTGGTGACGAGGATATACTCAACCCAGCTGTCGTAGAACACAACATTATTAAATCCTCCTTAATAGCAAATATTTCTTTTGATCAGAAATACATGACTTATCCAGACGGAAAGTATAATGTCGGTAGTAATAAGTATCCACGATTAACACTAACTATTGAGAATGGTATGGGAGCTTCAATTAGTCAATATAACTATACTGAACTTAGCGCTCGAATAAGACAAAATGTGAATGTCGGGAACCTTGGCGAATTTAGATATAATATGACAGGAGGAACTTTTTTAAATGAAGAAGGCATCTCCTTCGTAGATTACAAACATTTTAATGGAAATCAGACACGCATAGGCACCTCTTCGAGTTATACAAACGTATTTAATTTACTCCCATATTATGACATGAGTACTAACAAAAGTTATTTTGAAGGCCACTTAGAGCACAATTTTAAAGGGTACATTTTGGGTAAGATTCCAGGCGTTAACACACTCAATTTCAACCTTGTTGCGGGTGCTCATACTCTAATTTCAGAAGATCGTAAACCGTATAGTGAATTAAGCATTGGTATGGACAACTTAGGATGGGGTAAATATCGTTTTCTTCGCATTGATTATGTCCATTCATTTTATCAAGGAGCTAACGAAGGTGCTTTTGTATTCGGTTTAAAGTTTTTAGGCTTACTTGACTAAAAAAAGGGTTTTTCCCCTTTAAAATAGCAGTTTTTCACTCTTGTTTTCTCTCATAGATTGTATCAATTTTACCTTGTAAAAGGAGAACAATACTAGTTGTAATCCGGTTTAAGAATTGGAAGGTTAATATATTGGGGTACCTTTCAAGGAAATAAGCCGGATTTTTTAATTTTTGTCCTCCAATAATGGTACAAAACGAAACTCTCCATAAGTTTCTTTTTCAAATTCGGTAGCGCTTTTTCTGGTAAACACTGTCATTATTTGAACTTCATCACCAACAGGAATCACTAAGCGAGCGCCCACATGTAACTGCGCTAGCAAAGCTTTGGGCACGTATGGCGCCCCAGCAGTGACAATAATTCCATCAAAAGGGGCCTCATTTGGCAAGCCTTTATACCCATCGCCAAAAATCATTTTTTTGGGTCGATATCCTATTTTAGGCAAGAACAAATTGGTTTTTTTAAAGAGTTCATTTTGACGCTCTATAGTAAAAAGCGTCATTCCCATTTCAAGTAAAACTGCACTTTGATATCCACTTCCTGTACCAATTTCCAATACTTTCGCTCCAGGTAACAGTGCTAATAATTCTGTTTGTCTCGCCACAGTAAATGGCTGCGAAATAGTTTGATCTGCGGCTATTGGAAACGCTTTATCAACATAGGCATGGTCAATAAAACCACTATCCATGAACCAATGACGAGGGATTCTGCCTATGGCAGCAAGTACGTCGGCATTAGATATTCCTTTACGAACTAGTGTCTCAACTAGTTTCTTCCGCATTCCTTTATGTTGAAATGTATCTTTCATTAAGTGCGCATATTATTCCACTCCTCTTTAGTGATACTATAAAAGTTATGTGGTTCTCCGTCAAAATCAAATTCGTTTGTAAAGCGCATTCCAACTTTTTGTAAAATCTTATTCGAAGCAATATTTTTGATATCGGCAGCACCATAAATCGGATCATAGCTTAAGTGTTTAAAGGCATAATCCATACAAGCAAAAGCAGTTTCACTGGCATACCCCTTGCCCCAGGCAGATTCAACAAACCGATATCCTAAATCGAATACATTCTCCATTCCATTCATAATGATATCCGAATTCAATCGAAATCCTGTCCATCCAACGAATTTACCACTCTCTTTCTCCACGACTGCCCACCGACAAATACCGTTGTCTATATACTGTTGACGAATCTCCGCTACCATTGTTAAGGACTGCTCCAAAGTTGTAACAGGTTTATTCCCTAGATACAAATGCACGTTTGGGTTAGAATCAAGTTCAAACATACCTTCGGCATCTTCTGTCAAAATTTCCCTTATAATAAGTCGCTCAGTTTCTATAATTGGTTGTTTCATGGCAAGTCTGGTTTGAAACAAATCTACTAAAAATGGATACAGAAATCATAGTTTGAAGGGAGCAAAATTTCCACTAAAACAAGTATCTTTGTACAAAACACACGCCCATGCTAAAAGCAGGAGTTTTAGGTGCTGGTCATCTAGGAAAGATTCATTTAAAATTGCTAAACCAATCGAGTAAATATGAACTGGTTGGTTTTTTTGATGCTGATGAAAAAGCGTCAAAACAAATTGCAGAAGAATTTGGTTACCACAGCTTTTCTTCAATCGAAGAGTTAATTGATGCCTGTGATGTTGTCGATGTGGTTACACCTACCATATTTCATTATGAAGTAGCCGAAAAAGTTATAAAAGCAGGTAAGCACCTGTTTATTGAAAAGCCAATTACGCAAACGGTTACTGAAGCTGAGAGCCTTCTAGCGCTAGCTGAAAAACATAATGTTAAAGGCCAAGTGGGTCATGTGGAGCGTTTTAACCCTGCATTTATGGCTGTTCGTGATAAGTTTGAAAATCCAATGTTTATCGAAGCACACCGTCTAGCTGAATTCAATCCCAGGGGAACCGATGTTCCTGTAGTATTGGATTTGATGATCCATGATATTGATGCCATTTTAAGTGTTGTAAAAAGTGAAGTTAAGTCTGTTTCTGCCAGTGGCGTATCGGTAATTTCGGAAACACCGGATATTGCAAACGCACGTATTGAATTTGAGAATGGCTGCGTGGCAAATCTTACAGCGAGTAGAATTTCTATGAAAAAAATGCGTAAAGCACGTTTCTTTCAGAGAGATGCCTATATCTCTGTTGACTTTTTAGAAAAGAAATGCGAAGTGGTTAAAATGAAAGACGCCCCTGAAAATCCAGACGATTTTGCCATGATTCTCACCAATGCTGAAGGTGTAAAAAAGCAAATTTATTTCGATAACCCTGAAATAGATGGAAATAACGCTATTCTTGATGAATTAGAAACTTTTGCTGATGCAATCAATAATAATACAACACCTGTAGTTACCTTGTCACAAGGAACCAACGCACTCAAAGTAGCCATGCAGGTGATCGAAAACTTTAAACAATTATAAGCGCTTCTTACAAATAGAAGCACCACAATATTTCCACAAATATACATTCAATGAAAAACGTAGCAGTAATAGGAGCAGGAACCATGGGTAATGGAATTGCCCACACCTTTGCTCAATTTGATTATAAGGTTCAATTAATTGACATTTCCCAAGATTCTCTAGACCGCGGAATAGCAACCATAACGAAGAATTTAGATCGTATGGTCGCTAAAGAACGAATTACAGAAGAAGATAAGAATCGTACTCTTGGTAATATCACAACTTACACTAGCATAGAAGAAGGTGTGGAATATGCTAGCTTAGTGGTAGAAGCTGCTACGGAAAATGTGGACCTCAAGTTGAAAATTTTTAGAGATTTAGACACCTTTTGTCCAGATGACACCATCTTAGCAAGTAACACTTCTTCAATTTCTATAACACAAATCGCGTCAGTTACCTCTCGTCCAGGAATGGTTATTGGAATGCATTTTATGAACCCAGTTCCAATCATGAAATTGGTTGAAATTATTAAAGGATATAGCACTAGTGACGCTACCTATAAGACCGTTGAAGAAATTTCAAAAAAGCTGAACAAAGTACCTGTTGAAGTTAATGATTACCCTGGATTTGTTGCCAATCGAATTTTAATGCCTATGATCAACGAAGCGATAGAAACGCTATATAATGGCGTTGCTGGTGTTGAAGAAATCGACACTGTTATGAAACTTGGGATGGCACACCCAATGGGACCTTTACAACTGGCAGATTTTATTGGATTAGATGTTTGTCTGTCGATACTGAATGTAATGTACAATGGATTTAAGAACCCAAAATATGCCCCATGTCCTTTATTGGTAAATATGGTTATGGCTGGTAAAATGGGAGTGAAAAGCGGAGAAGGGTTTTATGATTATAGTGAAAGTAGAAAAGCAGAAAAAGTAGCTGCTATGTTCACTAAATAATACGCTTTTAACTATGGCTAAAATTCTTCCTTTTAAAGCGGTGCGTCCCACTAGAGACAAAGTTACCTTAGTTGCCTCACGTTCGTATGAAAGCTATTCCATGGAAGAAAGAGATGCTCGTTTACGAGATAATCCTTTTTCTTTCCTCCATATTGTAAACCCTGGCTTTAAATATCACAAGCAAATTTCAGGGAAGGAACGATATACGCTAGTGAAAAACCGCTATCAAGAATTTAAGGAAGATGGGATCTTTCAGCATGAAGAAAGTCCATGCTTCTACATTTACAAAATTGTAAATAGAGATGGTAATATTTTTAATGGAATTGTCGCCGCTGCCAGTGTAGTCGATTACCATAATGATGTCATCAAAAAGCATGAAAACACCATAGAATATAGAGAAACACTTTTTAAAGAATACCTAAAAACTGTTGGTTTTAACGCTGAAGCCGTACTCTTAACTTATCCCGATAATGAAGCCATTGCTCGAAGGATTCAGAATAGTATGAAAGAGCGGGCAGAGTATGAATTTACAACCACCTATCGAGATACTCATTATCTATGGAGAGTAAGCGATCCCCTCGTTATTGCTGAATTGAAGAAAGGCTTTTCCAAAATGGATGCTGTATACATAGCCGATGGTCATCACAGGTCATCATCCTCACATTTACTAGCCAGAGAGCTTGCCTCGGAAAACGAAGGGCATACTGGGGAGGAAGCATATAATTATTTCATGAGTTATTTAATTCCTGAAAG
>JAHZIZ010000185.1 GCA_022601215.1 Bacteroidota bacterium | reverse complement strand
GAGTTGGCGTTAAGAGATTGTGAAAAAAGAGGAATTGTTACTCTAAATTTATAAAGCGTAAGGAATACATATTACCTCAAAAAACTTGAATGATGGGCAAATATTGCACTTGGTGCGTAAGTTTATCGCTTTACTTTTATAAATTTTAATCTCTTATATATCAGAAGTTATTTGATATTACGAATTCCTTCATACACAACAATCCCCACAGCATTGGCCAAGTTTAAGCTTCTAATATGTGGACTGAAAATTGGTATGTTGTAAACTTTATCTGAATTGGTTTCAATAATTTCTTTTGGTAAACCACTCGATTCTTTTCCAAAAACAAAAAACATTTCGTCTTGATAATCAATAGCGCAGTAATCTTTAGTTCCGTGACTCGAGAAATAGGCGAATTTCTTCTCTTTGTTTTTAGTATAAAAGTCGGTAATATTCTCGTATATCTCTACAGTAAGATGTTTCCAGTAGTCCAATCCTGCTCGTTTTAAACGAGCGTCTGTTAGCTCAAACCCAAAGGGTTTTACCAGATGTAATTTGGATCCAGAGGCAAGGCTCAATCGGCCAATGTTTCCGGTATTTGTTGGTATCTCTGGCTCAATTAATACAATATTATATCCCATTATTTTACAGTTTTATAAACATGACGAAGGTGGAAAGTTTTGGCTTATTCCGTATGACGAAATTAGCTAAAAAAGATGTGGTATCTTCTGCTACCGATGAGAAGTATTACTTGTTTGAAATAACATTATACCATTGGGTTTGGCTGTTTTTTTCATAGATGTATTACAATTAAACAACTATAAGACTGGTATTATAACTATTGGATACGTAAGTAATCTTCCTTGGTTAGTTCCCAACGGTTCACTTCCTGTTTAAAATTGGAGGCTCCTGGAGTGGTAGTATACTTTTTTATAAACCGAAAGCCAACTTTTTTCAAGGTGTTGTTAGGCGCTGGATTAAGGGCGTACGGTTCACAAATAAGCGTTTCAATTTTTAATTTTTCAAAATAGAAGGGAAGGGACTTCATTACCAATTGTGACCCCATTCCTTTTTTACGATGTGTAGAAGTCCAAACATGTAAATGCATGGTTGCCTGTTTTCCAAATTCAATTTGGTTTACATTGGAATGCCCAATAGGCTTTCCGTCTAGTTCCCAAATCAAGGCATAAGATTGCTTATGAGGAATTGGGCAGTTAATTTGATTTGTGAACGCTTCTCGCAACTTACGTTCCGTGGGAAGCTTGTCCAAATCGACTCCCATGCCAATTAAAAATTCGGGGTTCGATTCCAGCCAATAAGCCACTAAAAGATCGATGTCTTGTAGTTGCATTTCTCTAAGAGTGATGTTGCTAGAGTTCGACATTGGGAACATTGTTTTACAGTATTTTCGAAAGAGTATGTTTTCTTTTTAACCTCTTATAGAAACCATAGAATTAGTCACTGTTTGAAAGAATTCTCCTTGATACATATTTATGCTGATGGTTCCTGTAAAAATCCCACATAAATGGTATGTCATTACCGAAGTGGTACTTAACTTAAGGTCATTTATGGACAAATAACCACCCAATGTATTCCGTATCTGCAGTTAAAATTATTTGATTTCGTTGCACGAAAACTACATCTCTCGGTATTCTTACTTCTATATAATAAGTTGCTATAAATCCGGAAGGGGAGTTGCGGATGTTTTCTTTTATGTCGTTAATGTCTACATAGGTGCCATTTATGGTAATGCCGCGAATCATTTTCCACAGCGGGTTTTTATAATTTCCATAATCTGAGTCTATCTCTATCCAAATGTATTTGTCATTGGAACGAACTTCTCGAGGTTTTTTAATGTTGCTATATATCCTCGTAATTTCTTTAAAGAAAAATCTTTTTGCTTTTTTGGCTGCTGCTACAACTTCTTTATCATTTAAATTGTCTAAGGATACATCCTCACTCTCTTCTATAGACACATGTAATGATTCCGATTCTTTTTTTTCCGTGATGTTATCTTCCGTTTCATTGGTTTCTATTGGAGTCTCAACATCCTCTGATTGGGTTGGTTCAATTGGAACAGGGTTTGGAGGGGGAGGTTTTGTTATAGTTGAATTTGGACTCGGTATTCCCTCTGTGTTTGATGACAGGGAGTATGGAATACTTCTCTTTTTCGCATCGTTTTGTTTCACTTCTATAAGGGAGTCTAAAAGTGATTCTACCATCCAATAGGATTTTTTTAAGGCTCGTACCTGCTCAATTTTTTCATCGTTCTTGGAGATGAGCTGTTTGAAATCATCTATGCGTTGTTCTTTTTGAGCAATCTCTTTTTTAAAATGATAGTGTTGCCCTAAGGAAACTCCAATATAAACTACCAATAGTCCATAGAGAAGTATATGCAATCGTTTATCGAACATGCTACTTGAGATTTTGTAAATAGGCATCCATTTTTCCTTCCATTCTAGAGTTACTATCTCTAACCTCTTTTATTTCGGTATTGAAAGTTGCCGTTTGTTTTTCAAATTTATCGTAGAGCTTCGATTCTAGGTCGTCCATTGTTTCAGAAAGACCAGAAAGCTGTTCTTTCATATTATTAAAGGAATTTACGTTAACTCCAATTGAAACTCCAAACCCAATAAGAATTCCTATAAGGCTAAGTCCAGAGGTTATTTTTAACTTACTTAAATCAATGGATTTGTCTTTTTTACTCATGTTTTTGGTATAGTTAATTGGTATAAAAAAACCCCATCCAATGACAGTCTTAATTGACCAGTATTGAAGATGGGGAGGTATCTTTTGTTAAAGATAGGAAATTTTCTAATTCTTTTGATATTTAGACTAATGGGAGGTGCTCATGGTTTATTATAATATACCGCTGCATCGGTACAGGCGGTACATCCTTTTTGTAAAGAATCAAATAAATCTGCGTCGTATACATATTGGCCACTGGCCGATCCAAAGGTAATTCGAGACCAACATTGTTTCTCGCCACCTACTTCTACACCTGGCCAATCTTCTGTACATACAATGCAAATCTTAGTCCCAATTTTCATAGAATGTGAATCGGCAGTATCAACAGCGATAATCTTGTAGACGCAATACTTTTGTTTAGCGTCATAGGAATATATCTCAAGTTCACCGATATCTTCTCGGTGCCCTTCAGCAAAGAAAAAATAGGCAGCTGCAGCTGCAAAAAGTAACGCAATTAAAACTAATATTGTTTTTCTCATAACGGTTGTTTTAAGCTGAGATTAGGCTATGACAGAGATGAGGCAAAATTTATTAAGTACGTAATGAAATTCTATTACCTCTTATGCAGCGTGAAAAAGGAATATGCCAAATCCACCTGTTCCCATTGTTGAGGGGCGTCCTTGGTTGTCGGAGGGGCGGTTTTGCTATGTATAGGATGCGCACTATGCAGATCCCATTCTACCAAGGCATTGCCCTGTGCGTCTTTTAAACGAAGCGTGGCCTTGTTTTTCGGAGTTTGTACTTCTGGATTATTGGCTTCAGCACACCATTGTCCTAGCTTGGAATTCTGACTTGCCTTCCCATTTTTTAACACCAAATGTTGCCCCTTTGGAATCGAAGGTAATCTAAATTTAAAGGGGTTGTCTCCCGCTTGTAGGTTGTTGCGAAGCGCGACGTCAGTTACCATTCCTTCTACTTCAGTAAAAGTTGTTTGTTCTCCATTAGCGGAAAGTTCAAAGTAAAATTCTGGACGTTGTTGTGGAGATGTGTTCATGGTAAAAAGTTGATTAGTAGTCTAATAAAGATAGTGAAAATAATTAAGACCAATAAGGCGTGTAATTTGTGTTTTGTTTCCAAGAGAGGATTCTCTTCCAAAAATGCCGTAAAAATTGTACCTTCCTACTGAAATAAAAACTCTCAGACTATGAAAAAGTTTCTTTTAGTTTTAAGTTTAATTAGTGCCTTGTTCGTTTCGTTTTCTTTGGAAGCCCAAGAGACTTTTAGCGAATTTAATGGTGAGGTAATGGATAACGGTACCAAAGAATCTTTAGCTTTTGTTACGGTAGGAGTTCAGGATACGAATATTAGCACCATAACCAATGCAGATGGGGAGTTTTCGTTAAAAGTCCCTGATAACCAAGCTAATGGTATCCTTGAAATTAGTTCTTTGGGCTATCAAACCTTAACTATACCGCTTAGCACTTTTTCAAAAAACCAAAAAATCAGATTGGTGCCTGCCATGGTTGAGTTGAGCGAAATCAACCTTACCGCTTTCAGTAATGCCGAAGCGCTTGTGCGAAAAGTATTTAGTGATAAGGAAGGGAATGATCTAGAAGAGGACGTGTTAATGACCGCCTTTTACAGAGAGACTATCAAACGTCGTAGCAGAAATGTTTCCTTAACTGAAGCTGTAATTAATCTCTATAAGAGTCCGAATGCCTCGTCCAAAAAAGATGTGCTTGAATTACGTAGGGCTCGCAAGAGTACAGACTATAAGCGATTGGATACTGTAGCTTTAAAACTACAGGGAGGTCCTTTCTCAGCGCTCTATATCGATGTGATGAAATATCCAGAATACATTTTCACCGATGCCTCTATTGGATATTATAATTTCAGCTTTGGTGCGCCTACAACGATTCAAGAACGCTCAGTGTACGTAGTTAACTTTAATCAAAAAGAAGAGATCCCTCCACCTGGTTATAGAGGAAAATTATATATCGATACCGAAACATTAGCTTTAACGGGTGCAACTTATAATCTAGTGATAGGAAATGAGAAAGAGGCAAGTGAACTCTTTGTAAAAAAGAAACCCGTCGATGTAAATGTCTATCCTACAAAAGCTGCTTATCGAGTGGATTACAAAGAACGAAACGGAAAGTGGTATTATAGTTACGGGAATGTACAGTTATCTTTTAAGGTAGATAAACGCCGTCGACTATTTAATTCTACCTACACTCTGTCGAGTGAAATGGCAGTGACAGACTGGGAACGAAACACCAGTGGAAAAGTAGCTTTGATAAAAAATCGTATGAAGCCAACGATTGTAATGAGCGATGACGTTTCTGGTTTTTCCGATCCAGAATTTTGGGGTCCTTATAACGTGATAGAACCAGAAAAATCAATTGAATCTGCAATTAATAAAATTCGCCGTAAACTAAGCAAGGGATAAGGTTTTATTTTTATGAGTATCTTGTTGGTGACTAACAAATCGTTATTACTATGGATACAACTGCAACACTCATATTAGGTATATCGCTCATTATTATAATGCTTGGTATGGGGCTGTCGCTTACTCTGACTGACTTTAAACGCGTTGTACTCTTTCCTAAAGCCATCTTTATAGGATTGGTAAATCAATTGATCCTATTACCCATTATTGGACTCACTATCGCTGTGGTTTTTAAACTACCAGCAGAAATTGCCGTGGGAATCATGATTTTGGCGGCCTGTCCCGGTGGTCCTACTTCCAATTTAATTTCTCATTTGTCTAAAGCAGATTTGGCACTGTCGGTAACCTTGACTGCTTTGAGTAGTTTAATTACCATTATTACTATTCCCTTTTTGGTAAATTTTGCCATGTCTCATTTTTTACTGAAGGAACAATTGATAGAACTCAATGTGTTGGAAACAATCATTCAGATATGTATCATTGTTATTGTTCCTATAGTTATTGGAATGTTATTAAGACATTACAAGCCTGCATTTGCCTCCCGAATGGCCAAACCGGTTAGAATTGGCTCTGCTATAGTATTGGCGCTTATAATTGTTGGATTAGTTATCAAAGAGAAAGATCACTTTATCTCCTATTTTAAACAGGCAGGACTGGCAGCTTTTGCCCTCAATATAGTTACAATGGCCGTTGGGTACTATTCAGCAAAACTATTCAGACTAAACAAACCGCAAGCTACGTCTATAGCTATTGAATCTGGTATTCAGAATGGAACGTTAGCTATTACCATTGCCGTAGTGTTATTAAACAATACGACTTTTGCCATTGCTCCGGCTGTTTATAGCTTGTTTATGTTCTTTTCGGCTGGCTTCTTTATCCTCCGTGGAAGAAAAATTAATTAGAGAAGATTCCTTTTATTTAAAGAAAATTTTGGTTGCCATGAATAAATGGTCAACAATAGCTATCTATGTTGTGGAGCGGAAATCTATTGTTAGTATTTCATTCCCCTACTTTTAGAGAGCACTAAATAAGGTTGCGATAATTTTCTTTAACAAGAACGAGACAACAAAAAAAAGGGCACTATTGCTAGCACCCTTTTTGAGCTATAAACTTATTAATATGAAACTTAATTTTCGTCATCGCTCGTTTCAATCGCGATGATCGATTTGGCCGATGGGTTAAACGTATTTTCTTTAAAATCTACTCCTCCAGAGTTAGATAGAAGAATACTCGATATCTCTTGCGTGTTCTGAAAGCGATTTTCAGCGACTACAAATTCTTTTATGTTTCTACTTTTGGCCAATAGTATCGGAAGATTGCCCGACATATTATTATCAAACACATTGAAAATTTCCAAGGCTTCCAACTGCTCAAGTCCAACAGGAAGTTCTCCTGTCAACTGATTACTACTTAGATGTAGTTGTCTTAAATCTGTCAACTTAATTAAGTCTTGTGGTATTGTACCACTAAGATTGTTGCCATTTAAAGCTAACAATTCTAATTTTGAAAGCTCACCAATACTCTCTGGAAGCGCTCCCGAAATCTTATTGAAGGAAAGCTCTAAGACCCTTAATTCGGTCAGTGCACTTATAGAAGCGGGAATAGGACCATTTAGATTATTGAACAACATACTAATTTCAGTAACATGTCCATCTACAATAGTAACTCCAGGCCAGTCTGTCACAGATTGGCTAAGATCCCATTGTTGGTTCCATTGATTTCCTTGTGTACTTTCATAAATATCCGTTAGTGCATTTGTTTCTTGAGTAGGTATTTGTGCAAATAATTGGACACTTATTGCGAGGGCAAAAAAAGATGTGATAATTTGTTTCATTTGGCTGAGGTTAGTGTAATTTCTTACAAATCACTATGCAATTAACAAATATCAAGACAAAAAGCCAAATAAACTCGATGAACTACACAATATAAATCATTGTTCTTCTGCCAATTGGGTGATAAATGTTTCATTAACCTCATGTATGCCCGAAAACACTTGTACTTCTAGCCGTTTTCCAAAAAGGCGAGATCCTTTTAAAGATTCTTCCGTTTTTCTAGCCTCCGTAATATATTCATCTTGATCGCCATAAAGGTAGGTAACCTTTGTTGTATCTGGGAGATGGTTAAAATCTGCTGGAATCAATTCTTTAGGAATCCCACCGCTATGGAGTATTAAGTGATCACAGCTGAGTTTACGACTCGATAGCCATCGGGTTGCTATAGAAACCCCTTGCGAGTATCCTAGAACAATGAATTTTGGGACGTTCGAAGCTTGTTCTGCCTTCCATACTTTATCCACATAGGCGAGAACATTTTTAGTTTCCTCAATTGTATTTTCTCGGGTAAGCCAAGAGGCGCCAACGTGTATAAAATTAGATCCTTGGTAGTATTTAGACGGAGCCTGTGGTGCAATGATAAAATTTTCTTCGGAATTCAACTTGGCGAAATGCCTAATGAAATACTTGCTTAAATAGCCCATACCATGGAATACCAGCCAGATGGTTTTTGTTTTTGGGGTTATAGAATTTAGTACCGAATAGGTATTATTGGTTGTATAACTAACTTGCTTTTCTGAAGACATGTTTTTGATGCATTTTGTACTTTTACAAAAGTAAACCTTTAGTATGAGCTATTCCAAAGAAGAAATACTCCGTCAGTGTAATGCAATTTGTAAAAATACCTTGATGGAAACCCTGGAAATTGAATACACAAATATTACCGATGATAGCATAACTGCAAGGATGCCAGTAAATTCTAGGGTCCATCAACCGGACGGCGTTTTACATGGTGGAGCATCAGTAGCCTTGGCTGAAAGTGTTGGGAGTGCGGGAGCTATGGTGTTTATGCAAGATCAAAATGTATCCATTCGAGGTATTGAAATAGCTGCCAATCATGTAAAAAGTATCCGTGAGGGATATGTATATGCAAAAGGAACAATGATTCATAGGGGAAGAACTACGCAATTATGGCAAATACGTATTGAAAACGAAGAAGGAGAACTTATTTCTTTGGTGAAGTTTACTACTATTTCCTTACCTAAGGCATAATGGATTACGATCAAATAAGCGATAAAATAGAACGGCATTACCAAAATCAACTGCCTTTTGTGGTGTATGCGACACCCGAGAGTGATACTTTAAATGCGATATTTACAAAAGAGGGGAGTGATCATAACAGTTCCGCCATGTCCAGTAATGGATTTGTAATGGCTCCTTTTTATCATGGAGAATCACTTTTTATTTCGTTGGAAGAAAGTGATACTTATTCGGCAGTTATACCTATAAACATTGAGGCCTCTGAACGCGTAGATCTCGATCAAAATTCTACTGAGGAAACAAAGTATAAAAAGCTGGTTTTGGATGCGATTAATAGGATTGCTACCACCGAAATGGAAAAAATCGTAACTTCTAGAAAGTTGCTGCAGCTCTTGAAATTCTTTTCGTTATCTAAGGTGTTAGATCGACTCATGCAACTGTACCCAACTGCTTTTCGATATATATGGTATCACCCTAAGAGTGGTCTTTGGGTTGGTGCAACTCCAGAAGTGCTTTTGTCTATTAAAGAGGATCAATTTGTAACCATGGCACTGGCTGGGACTCAAGAGTACCAGGAAGGAAGAACACCGGAATGGACAGAAAAAGAAATTGCTGAGCAACAATGGGTAGTTGATGATATTTCTCAACGTTTACAACCCATCGCAAATGTTATAAATATTTCAAAAATACGGGATCATCGTGCGGGAAATTTGGTGCACCTTAGAACGGATTTTAGTGGGACTCTAAAAAAAGGAAGTAATCAAATAGGTGATTTGTGCAGGTTATTACATCCCACACCTGCCATATGCGGAACCCCAAGAGAGGCTGCCTTGTCTTTTATTTTAGAAAATGAGAACTATGATAGGTCTTATTATACGGGTTTTTTAGGACCTATAGGGATTTCGAGTAATCAGAGTCATTGTTATGTAAATCTCCGATGTATGAAATTGGAAGCTGAGCATGCTACTATATATGTTGGAGGAGGAGTTACCGAAGGTTCCATTCCTAAAACTGAATGGGAAGAAACCGAGTCAAAATTGCAAACCATGCTGAATGTATTGGCACCTTTGCTTTAATATTTTAGGACTTGTTTGTACCTTTGTATAGATGAAATTTTCGCAGAAAATCCTTTCACAAACTATCACTCAATTATGCCTCGACTATGGAGTGAACCATATTGTAATTTCTCCAGGTTCAAGAAATGCTCCTTTAACTATTGGTTTTACCGAAAACCCGTCTTTTAAAAATTTTAGTATAGTTGATGAACGTTGTGCGGGTTTTTTTGCATTGGGAATAGCGCAACAAACAAAAAAACCAGTGGCCGTAGTATGTACTTCTGGATCGGCTTTACTCAATTATTATCCTGCTGTAGTTGAGGCTTTTTATAGTGATATTCCTTTGGTGGTTATCTCTGCAGACCGTCCCGCCCATTTAATTGATGTAGGGGATGGACAAACTATAAGACAAGAGAATGTATATGACAATCACATTTGTTATAGTGCCAACTGCTTAGAAGGAGAGAGGCATCAACAGGCCAACGAGTATGAGATTAGCATGGCATTGGCTACGGCCATTAATCAAAGAGGTCCTGTCCACATTAATGTACCATTTAGTGAGCCATTGTACAATAAAGTTGACGAGGCGAGTATAGTAGTAGAGAAACGAGTCACGTTAGAGGAAGAAGTAGTTAAAGATAGCGATGTTGCACATTTTAAGGAATTCATAGCTACATGGAATAAGTGCAGTAAAAAAATGATAGTTGTGGGTACGCTACCGCCAAATAGTTTGGAAAAAACTATGATCGACTTTCTGGCTAAGGATGATAGTGTCATTGTTCTTACTGAAACCACATCTAATCTGCATCATGAGGTATTTTTCTCAGCCATTGATCAGTTGATAGCTCCTTTGAAAGAGGACGAGTATCCGGCGCTGCAACCTGAACTCTTGCTTACTCTTGGCGGTATGATTGTCTCCAAAAAAATAAAAAAATTTCTAAGAACTTTCGGTCCAAATGCGCATTACCATGTAGACCCTAAGACAGGCTATGATACTTTTTTTGCATTGACACATCACTTTACCATGCAACCTTCTCAGTTTTTCAGAATGATGATTAAGAACAAAGTAAACGTGCATTCGACCTATAGAAGGAATTGGATATTGGTGAAGCAGAACCGGTTACAACGGCACGTTGCCTATACGAAAGGCATTCCGTTTAGTGATTTTAAAGCCTTTTCTACTTTGTTTGACACCTTACCCAGTGGAATTCAATTACAGCTTGCCAATAGTGCTACCGTTCGCTATGCACAATTATTTCCTCTGCATAATAGCGTGGAAGTATTTTGTAACAGAGGGACAAGTGGAATCGATGGTAGTACAAGTACGGCTATAGGTGCCGCGTATGCATCTCATCGAACCACTGTTTTTGTTACCGGAGATTTGAGTTTTTTTTATGATAGTAATGCCCTATGGAATTCCTACATACCAACTTCGTTCAGAATCATTGTTGTGAATAACAATGGAGGGGGTATTTTTAGAATTTTACCTGGTGCCAAGGAACAATCAGAATTCCAAACTTTTTTCGAAACAAAACATAGCATGACTGCTAAACCGTTATGTGATCTCTATCAATTGGAATACAGAATAGCAACTAATGAAAAGGAATTAGAAAATCAGCTAGTAGATTTTTATACAGATGATGGGAGGCCCAAACTATTGGAGATAATGACGCCATCAGAAGAGAATGACAAGGTGTTAGTGAACTATTTCCACTTCCTAGGATCTCATTAGAAATTGCTTCGTTACTTTAGAAGAAGTAACAGCTCGTCAGTGTTCTTCCCTGTTACATTTTACAATGAGTGAAACCTTTAAAAAGACTCTGATCTAGCTCTTTTTTAGAAGGGCATTGGCCCATTCATATGCGTTTTCTAGCGTGGAATAAACGTGTAAGGGTTTGCCTAAATAACCCCTCCCTAAGGTGTCGGCATCCGATTGTGTATACTTTTTAGAGACAATAGCCGCGCCTATTAGATAGGGGGCCAAAGCAACATATTGAAACCCGCTGGAGTCCACTTCATAGTCATTTTTTCTATTCGAAATTAGGACCCAAGGTTTTGGTTGGAGATAATTAATTGCTTTTACAAGGATAGAAAATCCACTTATATAACTCACCTTAGTTTTAGAATTTGCTTCCCATACCACAATATTCTCGTAAAAGTAAAGGGTGCCTAAGTCCTCTTGTATTGTATTTCGTAAAATCAGATAGGGAAGAGGATGTGCAGATTCAACGAATTTCATAGCCTAAATATATAAAATAATTGATGGTTTTAAAAAAGTAAGTTCTCAGCTTTAGTACATTATTATATAATGTACCTTTGCTCCATGTTAGCATTAGGAGAATTTCAGGAATTAACTATTTTAAGGGAGACAGATCCCGGACTTTTTTTAGGAGATACAGAAGAGAATGAGGTGTTGTTGCCACATCGATATAAACCTGATAACTATGCCATTGGGGATAGTTTAAACGTATTTCTGTATCTAGATAATGAAGAGCGTCCTATAGCTACTACCGATGAACCTTTTATAACCTTGCACACCTTTGCTTACCTTCGTTGTAGTGAGGTGACAAAATATGGGGCATTTATGGATTGGGGTTTGGTAAAGGAGTTGTTTGTTCCTTTTAAAGAACAGGCCCGTCCCATGAAAAAGGGGAATTGGTATGTTGTTTATTTGTATTTAGACGATAAGACTGAACGGCTAGTAGGGTCCAGTAAATCCAATAAATTTTTGAGTAATGAAACCGTTACTGTGTCCAAGTATGATGAAGTGGATATTATGGTTACCCATATTACAGAAAAAGGGGCTAATGCCATTGTAAATGGAAAACATAAAGGACTTATCTATCTTGAAAATATTTTCGAAGATATTCGCACTGGTGATACGATGAAGGCTTTTGTAAAGAAAGTTCGTGAGGATAACAAAATTGATATCATCTTGCAAGCCGAAGGATATAAAAGTATTGAGCCCAATGCGAATTATGTGTTAGAGGAATTGAAAGCTGCAGGTGGCTTTATACCATTGCATGACAAATCTGATCCGGAAACGATTAAAAATGAACTTGGACTGAGTAAAAAGAGTTTTAAAAAGGCTATAGGTAGTCTTTATAAAGACAAACAGATAACGATTAAGGAAGATGGAATAGAGTTAATTTCCAGTGATTAAATTAAGCCCGGTTCTCTGGCAAAAATAAGCAGGTCGCATTTCTCGATACACCGTATTTCGAATACCATTCTTTGAGGTGCCATCAAAAGAATTTCTTCCCCCTACTGAAAAGGAAAAACCAAATTCTTTCTGTTGAAGGCTAGGCAAATTAATGGGTGCATATTGTTGTAATTCTCCATTTTGTGACACAGCATCTGTCATTGCCACAGGTTGGTAATAGTTTGCTACGGTAACTTTTACAAAGTCGTGTAGTGTTTTTTTCTGAAAAGTTGGTGTCTCATTGAATAGGGCACTATAGTCCAAATAAGATTGAGGCGCAGTTAAAGAAGCATCATCCATTACAAAATAGCGTGTATCGAAGTCATATTGACTAAAAGCCAAGACTGGAAAGAATAGAAAGAGGTAAACAAGCCGTTTCATTCACTCAAATATATCAAAATTCGAGCCACGAACACAGACCTTGTTATAGATTTAACTTTTTAGAAGTCGCTTTTGGTAAGGCATCTTTGTGAATAGTAATGCTAATTGCTTTGAGGCGCATATAACTCTCGCTGAAGTATACGTAACCTCCATTAGCATTTCTTGAACTATCACTTCCCCAGCTATTCTTTACTTTATAATATTTAGTTCCGTTTTGATCTTTTAAAGTTCCAGTAATATGCATTAAATGATCATCTGTTGTGGTAAAGTTTTCAAACTCGTCCTGCCTATATTGCTGGGAGACAGCCTTTTCAGGGTACACACCTTGTAGTGCTAGCTTATTGTTTTCTGAAGAGGCTGGAATTACGGCCACTCCGTCTTTGCTAGAGAAAGTACGTTCACTAACATCACAGTCGAGTTCAACAGTAAATCCATTGTTTAACGCATGGTCTATAGCACCGATCATATCATCCAATGGGACGTTGTAAAAACTACCGTAACTCCAGTTATCTGGAATGTCAAGAATGAATTCAGAATAGAATGGGGCTTGCGTAAACGACGTGATACTCACATAATCGGCAGGCTTAATTTTTGTCATGGCCAAGAAAGACTGTGGCGTGTAGCTTTTTCCTTGATAAGAAAATGTTGATGGGTTTTTACCAATGTAGACGGTAAGTACTGCATCGATCGCACTCCGCCATTTCTTACTTAACTTTTTACCGGGGTTGTCAACATAGGTCTCTACCATAGAACGAAGTACTGCAGAAAGCTCTGCATGATTGTGGCGTGTTTCATCGGCGAATAAACCACTAAACGCATCGTTAGGTACTAACCCGTATTCGGCCACCGAATTCATAACATCATGCGCCAAGCCACCTTCAGAGAATTGTGCTTTTCCCTGACGCATCACAAAATTATTGGCCTTTTTTGGATAGGTGTTGCGAACCGTGTACATCTCCGAAAGATCGATTTGTTTCCCTGTAAGACGAATCACTTCAGATTCTAAGAATGAAGTACTCGAGAAACTCCAACAGGTTCCCGTCCTACCTTGGCTAATTACGGGAGTAGCCTCTAGGTCGATGATTGGTGTAAATTGATAGAGCTCTTGAGCCTGAACGGTTGTGTGTAGAAATAGGATTCCGAAG
>JAHZIZ010000184.1 GCA_022601215.1 Bacteroidota bacterium | reverse complement strand
TCTAGAATGTTTTCAAAAATTTCTCTTTGAGATAGGGCTGCAAGTTTTGTGGGCTGGTTTTTAGGTTCGTTTTGCCTTATTTCTGGGAAATTATCTTGAATTATTTTTTGGGAAGGAAGGACATCCTTGACTAGTTCGAAGTTTCCAATTTCGGCGTAGAATGTCTTAAATTCCTTATAGGATTTGTCAAAAATATGGTCTACCGATTCTTTTCCAAGTACCGAAATTAACTCTGAGTGAATTTTTTTTGCTTTCTCAATAAGTTTCCGAGAAGAATGAATCTGCCTTATTGGCGTCGTATCTTTCTCGTTTATTTTCTCCCTTTGCAAATTCCAAATCCAACGAGAAGCAACAGATTTGGATTGCTCGTCTTTTATTACCGTATTTAATGTCGCTAATAAAAATTGCTGAGCTAAAGAGATTGCAACATTTCGCCCTTCCTGAAATAGCGGTGAAAATTGACTTGCAGAAACGATATCGGGAAATTCTGAAGTTAGTAGCTTTCTAAGCTTTTCTTTAGAACCAATGAATTCCGGATCTTTTATTAGCAAGTAATTTTCAATTTCTAAGTAAAGCATTACCAAATGTAAGTTGGCCATGATTGCCTCTTTAGGGAAATCATATTCCAGAACTTTACTCTTTAGAGAATTGAAATTTGAATTGGGATAGCATAAACTAAGCAGGAATTCCAAGAAAACTTGTCTGGGTTCCTTATAGTCATTATTGGTATTAGATAATTCGTCTTCTTTAGAGAGAAGTCGATTTAAAGTTAATCTCATATGCTACAATTCATTATGAAAGAAATTACCTACAGTGAACGAATGTACAAATAATTAAATAAAAAAATAAAAGGGCTTTATGTTTTTGTTAACAGTATTGATCTGTAGCTTATTAGCATTAAAAAAGCCTCATCAGTTAACTAATGAGGCTTTAAAGTAAGGTCTAAGAGCGGTTAATCTCTTTTTCTATTATCTCGGTTTCTGTTATCACGTCCTCGGTTGTCACGACTTCTATTATCATCACGTTTTGGGCGCTCTACATAACCTTCAGGCTTTGGTAATAATGCTTTTCTGGAAACTTTGTCTTTACGCGTACGTTTGTCAAGTCCAAAGTACTTTACATCAAACACATCTCCCATGTTTACTACATCGCTTACATTTTCAGTGCGTTCCCAAGCCAATTCAGAAACGTGTAATAATACTTCGTTTCCTGGAGCTTCCATATATTCCACAACAGCACCAAAATCTAGCATTTTGATTACTTTTACTTCATAAACAGAGCCTACTTCTGGTTTAAAAGTTAGGGAGTCTATCTTCGCTAAAACAGCATCGATTCCTTCCTGTCCTGTTCCAAGAATTTCAACAATCCCTTCTTCCGTTACAGGATCTTCGTTAATAACGATCGTACATCCTGTTTCTTTTTGAAGTTCTTGTATTACTTTTCCTCCTGGTCCAATTAAGGCTCCAATATATTCATTAGCAATACGAGTGGTCACCATTTTAGGAGCGTATGACTTCACATCTTCTCTAGGAGCAGCGATGGTATCAGTCAACTTTTCAAGAATGTGTAAACGACCATCTCTTGCTTGTTGTAATGCATTTACAAGGATTTCGTATGAAAGTCCTTTAACTTTAATATCCATTTGGCAGGCCGTAATTCCGTCTGCGGTTCCTGTTACTTTAAAGTCCATGTCTCCTAAGTGATCTTCGTCCCCAAGGATGTCAGATAATACAGCGTACTTTCCAGAATCTGCATCAGAAATTAATCCCATAGCAATACCAGAAACCGGTTTTGTCATCTGCACACCAGCGTCCATCATAGCCATTGTTCCAGCACAAACAGTTGCCATAGAAGAAGAACCATTAGATTCTAATACTTCCGAGACAACACGTACTGTGTAAGGACAATCTTCAGGAACCATCCCTTTTAATGCACGTTGCGCCAAGTTACCATGTCCTACTTCACGGCGTGAAGTTCCACGAATAGGTCTTGCTTCACCAGTACAAAAAGGAGGGAAGTTATAGTGAAGGTAAAAAGTCTCTTCACCTTCGTAAGACGGCATGTCAATTTTATTGGCTTCTCTTGAAGTTCCTAATGTCACTGTCGCTCAGGCCTGAGTTTCCCCACGGGTAAAAATGGAAGAACCGTGGACAGATGGTAAATAATCGGTTTCACACCAGATAGGTCGAATATCCACAGTCTTACGACCGTCCAGACGCAATCCTTCATTTAAGGTAAGGTCTCTAATCGCAGCTTTCTCCGCAGAGCGATAGTACTTCGAAACTAGTTCTCCAAAGTCTTCTAATTCTTCTTCAGAAAAGCTAGCTTTAATTTCTTCTTTAATTTCACCAAATGCAGCACCTCTTTCATGTTTTGAAGATCCAGCTTTTGCAATGGCATATACTTTATCGTATGCCATGTCATGTACTTTCTTCTTCAAATCTTCGTCTTCTCTTTCAGGAGCGTATTCGCGTACCTCTTTTCTTCCGAAGGCTTCTGCTAATCTCATTTGTGCAGCACATTGTACTTTAATAGCTTCATGCGCAAACTTGATTGCATCGGCCATTTCTTCTTCCGAAATCTCATCCATTTCACCTTCTACCATCATCACTGAATCCGCAGAAGCTCCAATCATCATGTCTATATCAGATTCTTCAAGCTGTGCTCTAGTTGGGTTGATGATGAATTGTCCATCGATACGTCCTACTCTGGCTTCAGAAATAGCACATTCAAATGGAAAATCAGATAATTGAATGGCTGCAGATGCTGCTAAACCTGCCATGGCATCTGGCATTACATCTTCGTCATGAGACATTAATTGAATCATCACCTGTGTTTCACTGTGATAATCCTTAGGGAATAATGGACGTAATACACGATCCACTAAACGCATGGTTAATACTTCGCCATCACTTGGGCGTGCTTCTCTTTTAAAGAAACCTCCTGGATAACGTCCTGATGCTGCAAACTTTTCACGGTAGTCTACCGTTAAGGGTAGGAAATCTACATCTTTCTGATCGTAATTAGAAACTACGGTACAAAGCAACATACATTTACCAGATTGAACAACAACAGACCCGTGGGCTTGTTTTGCTAATTTTCCAGTTTCGATAGAAATCTCTCTACCGTCACCAAGGTCAATGACCTCTCTAAATACTTGTGGTATCATTTGTTTGTTTTTCATTGTGGTGCGCACCTGCGCGCCGTTTACTTTGGTCATGTTCGATTTTCGAACGTGTTGTTGTGGTTTGACCAACGAAAAACTGAGGGTAGCTTTTTCAGTATGCTATTCAGAAAATATTCTGAATACTTATGCTGCGCTAAACAGCTATATAAAAAAAGG
>JAHZIZ010000183.1 GCA_022601215.1 Bacteroidota bacterium | reverse complement strand
CTGGAATGGCCGTCAACCAATTAGGCACAAGATCCTCGGTATCACGCATCATTTTAGTCGCTATCTGATTCAGAATTTGTCCTTTGTAAGGGATTCCTTTAGGCATCACCACATCGAAGGCACTAAGTCGATCAGTAGCAACCATTAACAATATGTTATTTTCCAGGGTATAAACTTCTCTTACTTTTCCTTTGTACAAAGCCTTCTGACCTGGAAATTCGAAATTGGTATCTATAATAGTATCGCTCATTTCTACTCGCAAAAATTTAATTCAAGTTTTCAATGTTCTTATAAGCGGCAATTACTTTCTTGACAAGTTTATGACGGATTACATCCTTATCATCTAAATAAATAATTCCAACGCCATTTACTTCTTTTAAAACGAGTAAAGCCTCTTTAAGTCCTGAAGTAACCCGCCTTGGTAAATCAATCTGTCCAGGATCCCCTGTCACCATAAATTTGGCATTTTTCCCCATACGAGTTAAAAACATTTTCATTTGGGCATGCGTTGTATTTTGAGCTTCATCTAAAATAACAAAAGCATTGTCGAGTGTTCTACCTCTCATAAATGCCATCGGGGCGATTTGTATGGTTCCATTTTCAATAAAAGTCTCTAACTTTTCAGCTGGAATCATATCTCTCAACGCATCATACAGCGGTTGCATGTATGGATCTAATTTATCCTTAAGATCACCAGGAAGAAATCCTAAGTTTTCACCCGCTTCCACTGCAGGACGTGTTAAAATAATGCGTCGCACTTGTTTTTCTTTTAGCGCTTTTACCGCTAAGGCGACACCCGTGTAGGTTTTACCAGTTCCAGCAGGCCCCACAGCAAAAACCATATCATTTTTGCTCATAGTGTCTACTAATTTTCTCTGATTTTCAGTTTGTGGTTTAATCAATTTACCGCCTACACCATGCACTAAGACATCGCCACTCTTTGCCGAAGTTGTCGACTTTGTGGTTCCATCACTTTCTAAAATTCGTTCCAGAGCATTTTCATCCAATTTATTATAGGTGCCAAAATGTTCCAACAACATGGTAAGTCGTTTGTCGAATTCCTCGAGTACTTCTTCGTCACCATAGGCCTTAATTTTGCTGCCACGTGCGACAATTTTAAGTTTAGGAAAATACTTCTTTAATAAGTCAATGTTTGAGTTCTGTAATCCAAAAAAGTCGCGAGGGCTAATCTCTGTGAGTTCTATGATGAGTTCGTTCAAAAGCGGTATTTTATATTTTTATATTAAACTATGGTAAATATAGTTTTTCTGTTCACAAAAGTACCCTATTTTTGTGGGAGTTGTTTTAACAAAATATCAACAATTTTCAACGAATGCCAATTGTCACTTTAACTACAGATTTTGGAGAAAAGGATCACTATGTGGGTGCGGTTAAAGGGGCTATTTACAACGAGTTAGAAGCCATTAGAATTGTGGACATCTCTCACGCCGTCTCACCCTTCCATATTACCGAGGCCGCATACATCATTCAGAATGCATACAGAAGCTTTCCTCCTGGCACCATTCATATCGTTGGAATAGATAGCGAGCTTAATCCAGAAAACCGGCATATTGCAGTGCTGTTGGACGGACATTATTTTATCTGTGCCAATAACGGACTTATTTCTATGCTTACTTCTGAAGTACATCCAGAAAAAATTGTCGAGATCAACATCCACGATAGAATTGAAACCAATTTTCCCGTATTGGATGTGTTTGTGAAAGTAGCATGCCATATTGCAAGAGGTGGCACTTTGGAGGTGATAGGAAAGTCCATAGAGAACATCAAACAACTCACTGGTATTAAACCAGTAGTCAATAACGAAGAGAGTCAGATTATTGGTAGCGTCATCTACATTGACAACTATGGTAACGTAGTAAGTAATATTACCAAACCTTTGTTTGAAAAAATTGGAAAGGGACGTCCTTTTAAAATTACGGCTCGAACAGCAAATTTTTCTAAGGTACACAAACATTATAGCGATGCTATCAATTTTGATATTCCTGTAGAAAAAAGGGAAGAAGATGGGAAAAAACTAGCGCTTTGGAATTCGTCCCAATACCTAGAATTGGCAATTTATAAGAGTAATCCAAAAACTGTAGGAAGTGCTTCTAGTCTATTTGGACTGGCATACTGGGACACTGTAACAGTCAATTTTGGTTAAAAGAAGGTGAATCATTATTAATTGAATACCATGTTGATACGAATTGTAAAAATGGAATTTGACGCATCAAAAATTGATGCTTTTTTGCATAATTTTGAAACCGTAAAGGCCGATATTCGAAATTTCCCCGGATGCCAGCACCTCAAATTGTTAAGAGACAAGAATGATGCTTCCATCTTCTTTACCTATAGCCATTGGACCACCGAGGATGATTTAGAGAAGTACAGGCAAAGTGAACTTTTTAAAGGCGTCTGGGCAACAACAAAACCCATGTTTCGTTCTAAAGCGCAAGCATGGAGTGTGGATGCGATAGCGAATCTGGTATAATAGAAATCGAAAAAAGGAATAACAAGATATGATAGCCATTATTAAAAGAGAAATTAGTAGTTTTTTTGCCAGTCCTATGGGGTACTTGGTCATTGCGCTATTTCTTATTATAAATGGTTTGTTTCTTTGGGTGTTTCGGGGTGATTACAATGTTTTTGATGCTGGATTTTCCGATCTTGCTGCGTTCTTTGAATTGGCACCTTGGGTATTATTGCTTTTAATTCCTGCTGTCACTATGCGTGCTTTTAGTGAAGAACGAAAGATGGG
>JAHZIZ010000182.1 GCA_022601215.1 Bacteroidota bacterium | reverse complement strand
TAAGTCCTGTTTCTTAAATCCACTTTTGATAGAGATGAGACCATCGTGTTTCGCAATTTTTGTTTTTATAAAAAAGATACTAAAGACCTTAAAAAGCTGAAAGGCCCAATAACTTCTATCTAGGTCGTTCACCACCACGCCAACTTTCGAATCATGCAATAATCGTTTAAGAAGTCCTGTAACCTGAGCATCACTAAAATGATGTAAAAACAATGTACAAAGGGCTACATCAAAAGATGGAAATGACACGCTATCTGAAAACACATCCATTTTCTGATAACTAATGTTGGGATAATCAATCGAACGATGTTTCGCTTCTATCAATATATGTTCATTTGCATCTATTCCAATTAACTTCACGGTATGCCCCTTTTTACGAGCCCATGCAGCACATTGTCGAAGGAGCTCCCCATCTCCACAACCTACATCTAGAATGGTAAAACCATCTCGATCCGAAGTTGAAAGCAACTTGTCGATCCCAGAAAGAGTTACGGCGTTCCCTCCTAATAATTTATTGACGCGCTTTAAATCTGTCAACAAGTCTTTCATTTCGGGGCCTTTCAAATCAAAATCATCCATGATTTCCGCTTGTTTAGATCTGTATGTAGAGGAAAATGTAATCATACTAGGGACTTACCATGTGTTTTTTTAATAATCTTAGGAACAAGTGATGGAAACTGTTGCGCGATTGTCATTCCAAAATGCGCCGTTCTTGGATTTAGTAATAACTTTTGAATGAACCTCCCCGTCTGCATTCGTCCAGCAAACGTCTCACTCCACAGGTTGCTATATGAAGTTTCTATTGAAGCTCTATCCCAATGGATTTTTTTGAATTCGTTGATGAATAACTCAGAAAATAATTTAGCTCCATGAATAGCCATAGCCATACCATTACCGCACAAAGGATGAATAAGCCCGGCACTGTCACCTATCATGAAAATATGTTGTGCTACAGGAGCTTTCTTTTGAAATGAAATTTGACTGATACTTAATGGCTTCTTAAACCGCAATTTTGCTTTGGAAAAAAAATGAGCCAAGTGAGGGTTTTTCGACATGACAGTATTTTGAAATCCTTCAATTGAGTTTGTTTTTTTAAATGAATCGTAACTCACTAGATAACAAGCATTCACCGCTTCATTTTCTACTTTAGAAAGTCCGCAATACCCCCCTTCAAAATTATGAAGCGCCACCTTATCCTTGGGAAATGTATAGTCATAATGCGCCTTAACAGCTAACCATGGTGATTTCTGTTGGATAAAATCACGTTTCATAACTTTATCTAAATTCGCTCTTTTCCCATAAGCTCCTACGACAAAAGTAGAAGTATAGCATGTGTTTGACTGGGTAGAAACAAAAAACGACTCTTTTTCAAAACTCACTTCAGATACCGTATCAAACTCCACCTCCATGGTTCGCAAAGCTACCTTAAAAAGCAAATGATCAAGTGTATATCGAGATATGCCGAAGCCGCCTAACGGAAGTGCTGTTTCTATGGATTTACCCTTGATCGTTGAAATCTGAAAGTCCGTTATAGCCACAGCTCCCTCCGAGAAGGGGTCCACTCCTAGGGACTGTAAATATGGCAAAACCTCGTTCGAAATGTATTCACCACATACTTTGTGATGCGGATATTGATTCTTTTCAATGAGCAGCACCTTGACTCCTTGCTGCGAAAGATGAAGTCCACAGGTAAGTCCCGCTAATCCCCCACCAATAATTATAACATCATAGAGTTTTGTGTTATTCATTATTTAAAGTACGGGGTAATACTTCAGAAAAAAAAATCCCGAAACAAATTGCTTCGGGATTTAACATATTATAAAACGAAGTCTTAGTTTCCGTCTGCCTCGCGTTCTGCGTCTTCTTTCATTTTATCATTAGGAACTAACACAATGTTTACACGTCGATTTTGAGCACGCCCCTCTGCAGTATCATTAGATGCTACAGGTGTTTGTTCTCCATACCAATTGGTAGTGAAACGTCCCGAACTTAGGTTTTTTACATCAACGAAGTAGCCAGTAACAGCTTGAGCACGACGTTGCGACAACAACATATTATTTGCATCACTCCCCACACTATCTGTATGCCCTACGACCAAAACATCGGTGTCTGGATATTCAATCATAACAGCACTTAGTTTGTCTAAAGTGGCTTGAGAGCTTTCATTGATATTATACTTTGCTGTGGCAAAATTAACACCACTGTTTTCATCAAAGGTGATTACAATACCATCATCCACACGCTCTACCTGAGCCCCTGGGATTTCCTCTTCAATTTTTTGCGCATTCTTATCCATTTTGGCACCGATAAGAACTCCAGCAGCACCTCCAACGACACCACCTATCACGGCTCCAACCTCTCCATTCCCTCCTTTTCCAACATTATTTCCTAAGATGGCACCTAAAACAGCACCTCCAGCTGCTCCAATGACGCCTCCTTTTTGTTTATTATTTGCATTTTTAGTAGCATCACAACTTGAAAACGCCACAAGTAACATTGCTGCTACTCCTATACTTGCTATTTGTTTTATTAATTTTCTCATTATTCTTCGTTTTTAGAAAAATTCATACTAATAGTGAAAGGTTTCCCATCCACTTGAACGGTTTGAGTCCACTGCATAGAAGATTCGCTTAGCTGCGCTAATCGCAATCTAAATCCAGTACTACTACCCTTATCTGCTTTACCCAATTTTGTAGTTGGTTTTAACAAGAAATCATATAAACCAGAGTCACCATCCATTTCCTGCACGGTGAATATAAAATTACGATCACCTGTTGGACAATTAGAATCATTTATGGTGTACAAGCCCGAATTGTTATTAGGGATAAATCGCCACGTGCTACCTTCAAAGCATTCTCTAGACGTATCATTAAGCAATTGAACATTAAAGGTTCCTGCTTCACTATAAGTAATATTGGTTAGAGTCCAATACCCTTTCATTACTTTTTTCGATTGAATAACAGTCTTTGGTGTGCCACACGATACGGCAAGACATGCAAAAGCTATTATCGCTAAGAATTTCTTCATAAAAGATGGTTTTAACGGTTATTAATTAGATTTGTTCAAATAAATATACTATAATTTTGAACATAAGCATTTTGCCAACGCTAAAACTGGATAGGTTTTCGACTAAAACACCAATTAATTACGTCAGCGACATACGCACTTTTAATAAGCCATCAATATTTCTAACGCTTCTTTAAAACGTTGTTTAGGTAAGTAATTAGCTTCCAAGTTGGCAGCGAATGGTATCGGAGTTTCTAAGCTTGCTACTCGTTTAATAGGTGCATCAAGGTATTCAAAACAATGTTCCGAAAGCAACGCAGAAATATCACTCGCCATCCCTCCAAACATGGAATCTTCTTGAAGAATAAGTACTTTACCCGTTTTCTTTACTGAAGCATATATAGTTTCTGTATCTAAAGGCGACAATGTCCTTAAATCGATTAGATCAACCCCCATATCGTAGTCCGCTAACAGATCAAGCGCCCAATGCACCCCGGCTCCATAGGTTATAATGGTAACATCCATCCCTTCTTTCAAGACAGCCGCTTTTCCAATAGGTAGCGTGTAATAGTCCGTTGGTACTTCCTGTCGAATACTCCTATATAATGCCTTATGCTCAAAGAATAGCACTGGATTAGGATCTTCAATGGCAGTAGCCAACAATCCTTTAGCATCGTACGGAAAAGCAGGATACACCACTTTTAATCCAGGGGTATGGGTAAACCAGGCCTCGTTAGTCTGACTATGAAAAGGACCCGCACCAACACCAGCACCACAAGGCATTCTGATAACCACATCTGCTTTCTGATTCCAACGATAATGACTCTTTGCCAAGTAATTAACGATTGGGTTGAATCCTGATGTAACGAAGTCTGCAAACTGCATTTCCATTATAGCCTTAAAACCAGTAATGGACAATCCCATCGAAGCAGAAACAATTGCACTTTCACAAATAGGTGTATTTCGTACACGATCTTTCCCGAATGCCTCTAAAAAACCATCGGTAATCTTAAAAACACCACCATATTCGGCAATATCCTGCCCCATGATCACGGAGTTTTGATGGCGCTCCATGGATTGTTTTAAGCCTTCAGAAATAGCATCTACCAGACGTAACTCTTCACGTTTTTCACTAGGTGTAACCTCTTGATATACAAATTTTTCATATACATCAGTTAATTCATCACTTTCAGTAGATGATATTGGATCTTCTGAAAAGGCAATTTCAAGATTAGCATTGATTTCATTCTTAATGACCGCCTTAAAAGTTTCAATTTTTGTTTCAGAAAGTACTCCTTCCGAAATCAAGTAGTTTTCAAAATTGACCAAAGGATCTTTGATCGCCCATTCCTCCATTAATTCCTTGGGAACATATTTGGTCCCACTCGCCTCTTCATGTCCACGCATTCTAAAGGTCTTAAATTCTACCAACACCGGACGTGGATCCTTGCGCATACTTGCCACCAAATCATTTAATTTGGTAAATACCTCCAAGATATTATTCCCATCAATAATATGGGATTCCATACCATAGCCCTTACCACGATCCGCTAAATGCTCGCAATTATATTGCTCTTTTGTAGGCGTTGACAAACCATATCCATTATTCTCAATACAAAACAACACAGGTAATTGCCAAACAGAAGCTACATTTAAAGACTCATGAATATCTCCTTCGCTAGTTCCTCCTTCTCCCGTAAAAACAGCACATACTTGGTTGTTTTTCTTTAACAAATTCCCCAAGGCTATTCCATCGGCAACACCAAATTGGGGGCCCAAATGAGAAATCATACCTACGATATTAAATTCTTGAGTTCCAAAATGGAAACTACGATCCCGTCCTTTGGTAAAACCATTGGCCTTTCCTTGCCATTGCGAGAATAGTCGATGTAATGGGATTTCACGTGTAGTGAATACCCCTAAATTTCGGTGCATGGGGAGGATATATTCATCCTTATCTAGAACTGAAGTCACCCCAATAGATATGGCTTCTTGACCAATTCCACTAAACCACTTAGATATCTTTCCTTGCCTTAATAAAATAAGCATCTTTTCCTCGATAAGACGAGGTTTGAGCATTTTTTTATATAATGAGAGTAAAGTGTCATCTGTTAATTTTTTCCGATCATACTTAAAATGAATCGATGTCGCAGTTTGGGTACTCATAGTTATTGTTTATTGATTTCAAATGTAGAAAAAATGAGTCTTCTACAAAGTTTTTATTCTGTTTTTTTATACTCGGATTTCCTATCGATAATTGGTATATTTGTGCAGTAAACACCTATTATCATGAATAACATACCAAGTGTAGATTTGGCCGACTTCCTTTCGGAAGACCCAACGAGAAAGCAAAAGTTTGTGAATGAAATCGGTAGTGCCTATGAGGAGATCGGTTTTGTATCATTAAAAAACCATTTTTTGGATGACCAATTAGTGGAAGATTTATATACCGAAGTTAAATCATTTTTCTCCTTACCCGTGGATACCAAGAAGAAATACGAAATTGAAGGACTTGGCGGACAACGGGGTTATATTTCCTTCGGAAAGGAACATGCAAAAGGAAAAAAAGAAGGGGATTTAAAAGAATTTTGGCATTTTGGACAAGAACCAGCTGCCGATGCAAATCTTATTGAAGAATACCCGAAAAATGTAATCGTTGAAGAGCTAGCGGCCTTCAATGCAACTGGAATGGAAGCCTACAAGATGTTAGAAAAGACGGGGATCTATGTACTGAGAGCTTTGGCATTATATATTGGGCTGGAAGAAACATATTTTGATCATTGGGCGAATAACGGAAATAGTATTTTACGCCCTATTCACTACCCTCCTATTACCGAAGAACCTAAGGGAGCCGTTAGAGCTGGTGCCCACGGAGATATTAATTTAATCACCCTACTTATGGGAGCTTCGTCCGGCGGACTTCAGGTTTTGCGAAAAGATGGAGAATGGATTGATGCCATACCTAATGAAGACGAATTGGTCATTAACGTAGGTGATATGTTAGAACGACACACGAACAATAAACTACGATCAACCATACATAGAGTAGTAAATCCGCCTCGTGAACAATGGGGAACACCTCGCTATTCTATCCCTTTCTTTATGCATCCAAGAAGCGATATGAAATTAGATTGCATGGAAGAATGTATTGATAATGACCACCCAAAAGCCTATGAAGACATTAGTGCTGGAGACTTCTTGCATCAGCGATTGGTAGACATTGGGTTGATTAAAAAATAGCGTTAATACCAATGGATTTAAAAGACCAACTTAAAAACCTATTCCCTGAACATGTTCCCAGTGAAGTTCCAGTGAAAGAAGAAAAAAATACTGTCTGGTTGCAAGATGAGCCTTTGATTTGCAAATACGAAAAGCGAAAAGGAAAACCGATCACCATCATAGAAGGTTACAATGGTGCCGATAAAGACTTCAAACAATTAGCAAAGGAAATAAAACAATTACTTAGCGTGGGCGGTAGTTTTAAAAATGAACAAATTATTATCCAAGGGGATTTTCGAGATAAAATCATGAAATTCCTTCAAGACAAAGGTTTTAAGACGAAACGAGTTGGCGGATAAGACAATTCATATCACCAATGGAAGTCATTTTACGGAACGATTAAAATCTCTTTACCCTAGTCAAATTGTACTTACTTGGAATGAGATACTATGCGAGGGCCCAAGTGAGACCAATATCTTTTCCAAAGACTTCATCGATAAAAGAATAAAATACTTATCTGTATTCGATTCTGATATCGAAACCAAGTATCAAATATTCATTGACCAATTTAACGTTCTTCAATCAGAAAATTATGACAGTATCACCTTATGGTTTGAATACGACCTATTTTGTCATATCAATGTAAGTGCTGTCGTTTCTTACCTTCTTCAGAAAAACATACAAAAACCACTTTTCTTGGTGTGTTCTGGAGTCATTGAAAACAGACCAGGCCTATTTGGTCTAGGAGAACTAACTCCTAATGAATTGACCATCGAGTATCAAAACAAAATAACATTGACAACATCGGATACGAAGGTATTACATGACTTTTGGAAGCTATACACACAGGATAAACCGTTAGCCATGAAGGCCCTTTCTTTAAAGGATAGTCAACTAAAATATCTGTCAAATTGTATTGAAGCCCATCTTAGTCGTTTTCCAGACATCAATACAGGAATCAATGCATTAGAAAGAATGGCACTGCAAGCCATTTCAGAACACGACTTTGAAAACACAAATTCATTATTGGTGTATCTTTTAAAACATCAAGGTTACTATGGCTTTGGTGATGCACAATGGCTCGCGATAATCCAAACACTATTTCCTTTTTACAACAAAGAAGAATCTTTATTTTTGACGGAACTAGGACGAAATATTTTAACGAATAAACACAACGCATTTTTTACACTTGAAACCGACACTCAGTTTGGTGGAAGTTTAAAATACGATTACCTTTATAACACTAGTCTTCAAAAACTCGAAAGTAGATAATGCACATCCCAAAATCCGAACTTATTCTTAACCCAGACGGGAGTATCTATCACCTGAACCTGAAACCAGAGGATATTGCTACTACAATTATTACCGTTGGTGACCCAGATAGGGTTCATGAAGTTACACAGCATTTTGATGTTATTGAATTCACAAGGCAAAAGCGTGAATTTAAAACGCAGACAGGAACCTATAAAGGAAAACGACTAACCGTAATCTCAACCGGTATTGGCACTGATAATATAGATATTGTATGTAACGAACTTGATGCATTAGTCAATATTGACCTTAAGAATAGAACGCTTAAAAATGAGCACACCCAGCTCACCTTTGTTCGGATAGGTACCTCTGGGGCTATTCAAGAAGACATTCCGGTAGATTGTTTACTCGTTTCTAAAAAAGCGATTGGATTGGACAGTCTTTTGCATTTTTACAAATCGGAAGCCATCCTCGAAATCGATTTTTCCACGGCATTCATATCGCATACTCAATGGAGTAAAAACAAATCAATTCCGTATGTTGTTGATGGAGATGCCTCCTTACTATCTTTATTTACTTCAGAAGCGTTTATTCAAGGTATTACTGCCACGAATGTAGGCTTTTATGGCCCTCAAAGTCGAACATTGCGACTTCCGTTAGGTGACGAACAACTAAACGACAAACTGCAGAGTTTTGAATATAAAGGACAATCCATAACCAATTTGGAAATGGAGACAGCAGGCATATATGGGATGGCTAAATTACTGGGGCATCGTGCGATATCACTGAATGCGATACTAGCGAATAGAGCTCGCGGTACTTTTAGTGAACATCCTACGAAAACCATAGATACATTAATACGAAAGACCTTAGATTTACTGATACAATGAAAAAGTTTCACATAGGGGGTGTACCCGAACATTTTAATCTTCCTTGGTACCTCACATTGAGGGATAAAGAATATCAGGAAAAAGACATTAATCTTCGCTGGAAAGATTTTCATGGCGGCACAGGGCAGATGTGCAAGGCACTGCGCGATAAGGAGATTGACATGGCGGTAATTTTAACCGAAGGAATCATCCGTGACATTATTAATGGTAATGCGTGTAAAATTGTTCAAGTGTTTGTTAAATCGCCACTTATTTGGGGAATTCATGTTGCTAATAACTCTTCCTATAAAGAAATTTCAGATTTAAAAGGAACGGCTGCAGCTATCAGTCGATACGGTTCTGGTTCGCATCTTATGGCTTTTGTCAATGCAGAAAATCATGATTGGGATACTGAAAAAGACCTCGATTTTGAAGTTATAAAAAATCTAGACGGAGCTTTAGACGGTCTTCCAAAAGGTAAAGGCGATTATTTTATGTGGGAGAAATTCACAACTAAACCTTATGTGGATAATGGTACTTTTCGTTTAGTGGGAGAATGTCCTACGCCCTGGCCGTGCTTTGTGATTGCTGTAAGAAATGACGTTTTGGAACAAGACATGGATAGCGTAAAAACAATTCTGGACATTATAAATGCGACTACCCTTGAGTTTAAGAATATACCTTCTATAGATAAAATGATTTCCAATCGTTATGACCAACAACTAGAGGACGTACAGGAATGGCTTTCTTTAACTGCATGGTCTCAAAAAAATCTATCTGCGGCTCAGGTTAATAAAGTTCAAAAGCAATTACTTCAATTGGATTTAATAGATGAAGAGGTCGATGCATCTACTATTTTGGCTTCACTTTAATTTTTTAAGAAACAAACGCAACCCTTTAATCACTTTCCCATCTTACTGTTGTAAACGTAAGAAGATGACAACATTTCTAATTGTTTTGGGGACACTTTTAGTAACAAATTTTTTGTTACTGCAATTCAGTTGCAATAAGGCAATTGAGTCAGATACTCCTGAAGAAGAATAATACAGCCTCAGCCCTCGTCGCTACCTAGCTACTACCACTGGATAGTAGCCTTTCCTCTTGTATGTAAATATGCATTTGTTTTGCTGAAATGTTGGTTTCCAAACCAATACCCTCTATTTGCACTTAAAGGTGAAGGATGTCCACTGGTGAGTACTAAATGTTTTTGAGCATCAATTTTAGCACCTTTTTTTTTGGCATAACCGCCCCACAATAAAAAAACAAGTCCCTCCCGTTTCTCAGAGAGGGTAGCAATTACCGCATCAGTAAACTGCTCCCAACCATGACGTTGATGACTACCAGCGTTATGGGCTTGCACAGTCAATATCGCATTAAGCAATAGCACACCTTGATTTGCCCAACATTCCAAATTTCCATTGCTAGGGACCTCTTTCCCGACATCGTTCCTCAACTCTTTAAAAATATTTTGTAACGATGGCGGAAATTGAAGCCCCTCACCTACTGAAAAACAGAGCCCATTCGCCTGTCCCTGATCATGATAAGGATCTTGGCCGAGAATGACTACCTTAACATCCTTAAAAGGAGTCTTGTCGAAAGCCGCGAAAATGGATGTCTTTGGCGGATAACAGGTATGTGTTTCATATTCTTGTTCAACAAAATCCATCAAGTTCAAAAAATAGGGTTTGTCAAATTCAGAGACGAGACGCTCATGCCAAGAAGGTGCTATCGTTACGGGCATTATTTGTACTTTTGTTATTGCAACACAAAATTACAACATTTAAGGCAGCTGCCATTTCAGCCAATTTATGATTCGAATTGATTCCAAAACCCTACTAGACTTAGAATTCCCTTCGGTTTTAGCACAAATCTCAACTGTTGCCATAACGGACCTCGGCAAACAACGAATAGCCGATATTAGCCCTTTCTCTTCGGAAAAAAATATAACACCCGAGTTACACCGTGTTAAGGAGTTTACAGCATCTTTTGAGAGTGATAACGTAATACCAAATCATGGTTTCGAAGCCATTTCGAAAGAACTTCAAATGTTAGGTATTGAAAACAGCACCTTAGAAGTTTCTGGGTTTAGAC
>JAHZIZ010000181.1 GCA_022601215.1 Bacteroidota bacterium | reverse complement strand
TCGGTAGTTTTAATTTTTTCTTGGTTCTCAGCCCTCAGTGCTTGAAGTGCTGCCAGTTCGGCATCGTGTTTTTCACGCTTTTCTTTATATACGGGACCTTTACCTAAAATCTCGGTTCCTGCTCTACCTTCAGCTTCTGAAATGTAAACGTCGTATAGCGCGTTTACTTCTCCTTCTTTTGCAGCGACTTCTTCTTTAAGGTTCTCTATTTCAGAAGACAGGGCTTCCATAGCCGGAGTATATTGTAAGGCAAGTTGATCTTTATTCTCTAGGGTCATTTGGTTCTTTTCCTCCAGTAATACTTGATTGATTTCCTTTTCAAATATTTTTAATTCCAGAGGTTTCGAAATTACAATAGCGATGATTAGTGCTAATAGGATTCTGGGAGAGGCTTGAATCAACTCATCAAAAAAGCTATCTCTTTTTTTGATAGTTGAAACAATGAAACGATCTAGGTTGAAGATGAGCATTCCCCATACTACTCCAAAGAATATGGCAGCAAATAGATTGTCAAAAACCGTGAATAGGGCATAGGAGGCGGCGATGGTCGCCATGATAGCAGTGAAGAAAACGGTTGCACCAATACCTGCGTATTTGGTGTTTTCACCGGCAGAACATTCGTCAAGAATGTCAGTATCTGCTCCAGAGCAGAAGATAAAAAAGCGTTGTAACATAACTAGTTGATTGATGAGTAGGCTATTAGAACGCCTTTTCACATCATTTGTTACATAAGAAAATCTTAAAGTTGTTTAGATTGATGATGTGGGGAATGCTTATAGCAGCTTTTATCCATAAAATGGATGGTAGGTCTTCCATTATTGTTAAAATGAGCTTTTTCGCCAGTATGCTTCTTATCAATAGTAAGTATTTCGACTTTTTTATGATCCTTAATAAGGCGAGCTGCTTCGTCTTTTGTGATGCTTTTGCCATCTAAGAAAAAATCAGCTTTATGCTCGACCATAAGGTCGAGCATAGCTGGCACGTTGTTATAATCTGGTGCGGGGCCAATATTGGGTATGTTTACATAAAGTACGCCTAAGGAACTATCTTGATTCCCCATGGCTATGGAGGTTGAAGATTTCACCTCTTTTGGGACTCTTAGGCCCATTTTCACATGATTCCAGAAATATACTTTTGGCTTTCCGTTAGCTCCTTCAATAACTTGTACTCGACTTATAGCATCTAATTTTTTGGTAAGTTTCAATGCCATTTCCGTGGATATTTCAACATCATTTAGGTAGAAGGTAGCGCCTTTTTTAATAACATCGGTGAGATCAATTAATGGGTCTTGACTGTTCGTATTATTTACATTTTTGTTGTGATTATAAGTATTGGTTTGGTTAAGGTTAGTCAAAATAACCGCATATTCTCCATTTTGGTAATCCTCATTGGTTACCTGGATTGAAGAATTATTAGTGAGAAGCGAATTTGCCCTTTCCGAAGAAACCTTGGCCCCATTGTAGTAAAAAGTAGGGCTTGGTTTATTGAGAACTCCTAGGCGCTCACCATTTTCATCAACTTGAGTTCCAAATCGGTCAAAATAACTAGTGACCCCATTTTTAGTTGAGTAAAAGTAGTCTTCACCATTGATTTTAATGTTTCCTGTTTTAAGCGAAATAGTAGGAGTTTGGATATTAATACTCGGTGTATTTGAAGCAACAGATTTATTTATGGTTATCGGTTTTTTACTAATTCTTACCTCTGGCTTTTTCGAATTATGACTTCTGGAGTCAATATTTAAATTGGGATTTTTCTTGAGAACCTCAATAGCTTTATCACTACTTACCTTTTTTCCTTCATAATAAAAGGTTGCTCCCTTTTTTGCCATAGAAATCACGTGATCTAATGGCGAAACTGGAGTTGGCGGAGGTGGAGGAGGTGGGATATTTGTGTCAGTGTCATTTACACCTTTTATCACTTCTGGTGGATACGGTGCATTTGGGGGTGGGGGAGGCGGCGGAAGATTTGGAAACGGCTCTGCGCTCTTTCTTTGTTCCGGGGTCATTAAGTCATAAATATACTGCATTCTTGTTAGCTCCTTACCTTTAATACGCATATTATCTCTTGGCATATTGTTGTATTTTTTTGCCAGTTTATTGTATTCTGCGAGTTGTGCTGGTGTGGCTTTTATGGGGTTGTCACAATGTGGAAATGGTTCTGCATTTTCTTGTTGCGAAGAACTCATATTGTGGTATAGTACTTCTAATTTTCGCAATTCATTTAAAGGCATGGTCCTTTCAGGAGCAGTTTCTTTGAAGTGCGCGTTCCAATAGCTGGCCATGGCATTATATTGGGCAACTTGCTCTGGCGTAGCGTTGAGGTCTTCATCTTGATAAGTTTCACCGTAGGTGAGTTCAATACCTTCATTTGCTTTTGAGTAGTGGGTTTTTTTGAAAGCATTATTCAAGAGTTCCACAAACGAACTAGTAGATTCAGAGATGAGTATAGAGGGCATTGCCGAAGTATAATCTGTCTCTTCCCATGATTCCGTAATTTCATCGATATCATTGGTGAGAGTCTCTAAGGATGAGGGTTGACCATTAAGGAGTATATTGTTTTGGTTTACTATTAGAACAAATGCCTTGGTGTTGTTCCTTGCAGCTCCTTTAAGATAGGTTGTAGCATAATCTGCTTTCAGTTCGCTGATGGGCTTTTCTACCATTTCAGTGCTACTGAAACTGTAAATTAGACCTGCTAATAACGGCAAGAGCAAAAGGCTTCTTAGCCATACTCCGCTTCGAGATGTGTGTGTTTTCATAACCGTAAATCGTTTTTTGAATGATGAATAATTAATTGAATTTGCCATTGTTGGCGAATTGGCACTTGATGAGAATGCCAGTAATGTTTTTTGATATTGAGATAGATCCGCTCCATTGGTTAATACGGCGCGATCTGCCAAAAACTCATGGTTCAGTTTTATGCTTTGCTTTATGAAATAGAGTAGAGGGTTGAACCAAAAGATAACTTGAAGTAATTCAATGAAAAGCACATCAATACTATGTAATTCTCGAGCATGAGTAGCTTCATGATCTAATACCTCCTTCGGAATTTCATTGTTTTCAAACTTTTGTCTATGCAAGAAAATATAACTGAAAAAGGTATGTGGCGTAACCGGAGTTTTCAATAAAACATGAAATAAATTCTGATTTTTATGACGAGGATTTTGTCTGATTTTTTGAATCATATCAAATAAATTCTTCCCAAAGCGTATACCGAAAATAAGAAACCCTATTCCATACACGGCCCACAAGATCATCGGCAGGTAATTTGGTGCCACCTCAATTTCTGTTTGTGTAACGGTGATCATTTCCGAAGTAAATACAGGAACGGGTCGAATGGTAGGAGCACTATATTCGATGAATGTGATAAAAGGTATAGAAAAAGAAGCGATTAGACTCCCTAATAGAAAGAACCTTTTTACCCCATGCATGTTTTCACGCTCTAAAAATGCTTTGTAAAAAACAAAGAAAAGCGCGAGGCATGCAGCCGATTTTAATACATACAATTCCATACTACTTTTCTTTAATTTGTTGATCAATCATATGACGTAGCTCTTCCAATTGCGTTTTACTCAAATCGGTGGTTTCCGTAAAAAAAGAGGCGAATTGAGTAGCGTCATTATTAAAAAAGTTCTTAATTAAACCATTGACATGTTTCCCAAAATAGTCCTTCTTTTTTACCAAAGGAAAGTACTCACGAGATCTGCCCAACTGGGTATAGTCCACAAAATCTTTATCCTGCATCCTCTTTAAAAGTGTCGCTATAGTAGTAGTAGCGGGTTTAGGATCGGGGTAGGCTTCAATGAGGTCTTTCATTAAAGCGCGTTTTTGTTTCCATAGGATTTGCATGAGCTGTTCTTCAGAATTTGATAAGGCCATAAGGATCAATTTATTTAAATTGTTCTACAAACATAGAATAATTATTTTAATTCTACAAACGTAGAGTTAAAATAATTTAAATCCAACCCCATTAGTGTCTCTTTAAGTTCCTAATTATTCAA
The DNA here is from genome assembly GCA_022601215.1 of Bacteroidota bacterium. GTDB lineage: Bacteria > Bacteroidota > Bacteroidia > Flavobacteriales > Flavobacteriaceae > Aureisphaera. Next base: position 9,474 of record JAHZIZ010000181.1, on the reverse strand, counting down.
TTATATTTGTTTTATCATAAATCGAGCCTATGAGTATTGATAGAGAAGTAAAAAGAAGAGCAGCAGATGCCTGTGAATTGTGTGGACATTCAGAATCTGAAAACTTAGGCATATACGAGGTGCCGAAAACTCCAGATTATATTAAAGGTATAGACACTGCGATTTTAACTTGTACTACTTGTCGTGGGCAATTTGATAGTGAAGAGCTCGATATGAATCATTGGCGTTGTTTAAATGATAGTATGTGGAACACTGCAGCTCCTGTGCAAGTGATGGCTTGGCGAATGCTTCATCGTTTAAAAAGTGGCGGCTGGTCTCAGGATTTAATTGATATGATGTATATGGAGGAACAACAGTTAGAATGGGCTGCCGCGGCAGGTGATGCTGAGGACAAAAGTGATGCCTTAGTACATAGAGACGCCAATGGAGTGGTACTTAATGCTGGAGATAATGTGGTTTTAATTAAGGATCTTAAGGTAAAAGGATCTAGTATGATTGCTAAACAAGGAACAGCAGTGCGCCGTATTTCTCTAGATCATGAGAATGAGACATATATCGAAGGCAAAGTTGAGGGGCAGCAGATAGTTATTATTACAGACTATGTAAAGAAAACATAGCAATTCGAATTCCTATAAAAAGGTCAGGTGCAAAATATAATTTTTTACACCTAACCAATTTCCCATCTATGAAATGTTTTAATCAATAATTATTTTTCCAGGTTGGTATCTCGAGTTGTTTCCATACAGTTCATATAGATAGATTCCACTCTGTAGTCCCTGTATACCCATAGTAATGTTGTTCTGACCTTTTTCAGCTTCTATTGGTTTGGAATAGACTAACTTACCTGTAATATCAAATATATCGAGTTGTAAGGCTTGTGAGTTAGTTGAATGAAACAAGATAGCAGAATTTTCAGTGATTGGATTTGGTGACACTATTGACGTTACTTGTTCTTCCAAAGTAGGTATATCCGAAATTATTTGGTTTGAGAATTCTAAGTCCTTAAGAATAAGCTCCTTTTCCACCAACGTTCCTTCAATTGAAGTCATGGCAAATACGATAGAAGTTGCATCATTTGGATTGAGAACTCCTCCATTTTGAGATTCAAACTCTTTGTAGTCTATTTGAACAAACTCTGCATTTGTATTTAGATCAATGAATGTTCTAAATTGATGTTCCCAATTGGGAATTCCTTCTTTAACTATTACTATTTCTAACCTTCCGGTTCCAGAAGCCTCAAATTGTATGGTGTTGAAAGCTGTGAGATCTATGGCCTGGAATTTTGGTGTAAATGCTCGGTAGACAGAAACGTATTCACTAGTAGTACTTAGTAACTCAATATTTCGTTCCAATCGTTTAGTTCCTTCAGTAACGGGAGTGTTATTTGGTGTGACATTAAATGAAACAATTTCCGTACTATTAGCAAAATCATCTACACCCCAGGGTCCGTCTGCTAAAAATAAGTCATCAGGAACGTTGTCTTCTGAACTGATTCGAAATCCAATATCGAAAATGGATCCGGTCTCCACGCTTATTGAACTCATAAGTCCATTCTCTAATTGTTTTGTTATCGCAATGGGGGTGATATTGGCTGTCTCGGTTAACGAGATTCCTCCTTCCAAAACTATTTCCTCCTTAGCATTTGTATTCATTATTTCTAACGACAATGCCCCGTTCACATACTGCCCCTTTTTTACATACAGCGCTGGAGGGTTACCTAAGTGATATTCTGTTATGGGTTTTTGAACGTTCAATAAACGTAAGGACTCTTGTCCTAATGTAACTAAATCATCCACGGAACTGGCCCAAATTTGAAAGTTATAGTAAGTGTCAAGATCATTGTAAGAATCAAGATTCCAATAGCTATCAATGATGAATTCCGTTTCATTTGCGTTAACTCTAGCTGAATAACTCAATACAAATTCTATGCTCCCGTTAGGGTTTTTAATGATTGATTTTATAAATTCTTGATCATTTAAATAAATAGTTGAAACGGATAGCAGTTCTGAACCTAATAAACGATCGCAGATATATTTTGTATGCTCATAAACACCATTTTCAGTTTTCAAGATGAGCATGGCCGCTTTCCTATGTTGCTCATTCATATAGTCAATTGCCAATAGATCTGTGGCATTGGTAATTGTGAGTAGGTCATAGGGTGTAGACTCTATAACTTCTGTGCTTTCGATAACTCCAAGTGGTACGAAATCGACTAAATCAAAGTCAGAATTAAGAGAGGGTACTCCATATTTAGACGTCTTTTTGAGACGATTAGCATTTTCTTTATTAAAGGTAATATTTTGTCTAACTCTGTTGTAATTTCGTTGATTGATTTTTTGAGAGAGTCTGTTGTTACTTTCCATCCCATTGTCATTGCCCCCTGAAGTTTCCAGTTCTGGACATGAATTAACTCCTGAACAAGAAGGGTCTTCGCAATCTATGAGTCCGTCACCATCGTCGTCCAAACCGTTGTCGCAAATCTCTTGTGGGACTGGAGCACTTGGACATCTGGCTCCATCATTACTGGAACTAGACGGGCCATATGCGAAAAGATTTGAATCTATTTCACCATTTTCCAAAATTCCTTGTACATTTTGAATTACGTAAATGGTACCTGTTTGATTTGCTGAAATGTATAACCTTCCGTCTACGTCAAAATAAACGGCTCCATAGGTGTAATTTTGTCCAGCTAAAATTGGTACCACTCCTAAATCTATGACATTTCCATTACTAGGATCTATTCTATAAAGGTGATTGCTATTTTTTTCTACACAATACAATTGATTGTCAGCTGCGTTAAAAGCCCAATCATGTATCGTTAACCCTTGAGAAAGAGTGCTTGTTTCTAGGAAGGTTCCATAATTTGATGATTCGGGGTTCACATCAACCTTTGCTATATCACTTGCCCCTTGTTTTAAGAAATATATTCCATCTGCTGAAACATCGCCCACAAACCTATTTGATGATGAGAGTTCTGGGATGTAGAAAGTACTTACATTAAAGTTTTTTCCAATTCGCACTAACGTTTTTGATGGAGAAGAAAGAGACCCCCATATATATCCATCCGCGGGGTTATAACCTGTAGCATTTATGTTGCCAGGGGTAAGATCAGTTGCTACTTGAGTAGAAATGCCTGATGCTAAGTCTACAACGTAGACATCGTTATATTGAAACAAGTAGGCATTGTAATCACAGTTAAACGGGATGTCTTGACTGTGTAGAAAGGACGTTATTAAAAATGTGATTACACAGGAATAGAGAGTGTATTGTTTTAACATAATAGGAAATTTATATGTCAAAAGTATTCAAGCTTGCCTCCGTTCTTATTCAAATTTAGACCACTGCGTGTGTTGTGTCGATAAATGGTTTCTTCCCTGCGATGAGTGAATTTGGCTCATCATCCAATTTTTATGTGTTTAAGGCAGTAAAATAATGATAAAACTGTGGGATCGTTTCAATTCCTTTGAGGTAGTTCCAAACCCCAAAATGTTCATTAGGTGAATGGATCGCATCACTGTCCAATCCGAATCCCATTAAAATAGTCTTACTTTTTAGTTCCTTTTCGAAAAGTGCCACAATAGGGATACTTCCTCCACTGCGTTGTGGAATAGGAATATTACCAAAAGTCTGTTCATAGGCTTTACTGGCCGCCTGATAACCTAAACTGTCAATAGGAGTCACATAGGCCTGCCCGCCGTGATGTGGTGTCACTACAACTTGGGTCCCTTTAGGAGCGATGCTTTCAAAATGATTTTTAAACAAATCGGTAATAGTTTCCCAGTTTTGGTTAGGTACTAATCGCATGGAAATTTTTGCGTGGGCCTTACTTGCAATCACCGTTTTTGCCCCTTCCCCTATATATCCACCCCAAATTCCATTGACATCCAAGGTAGGACGAATACTGTTGCGCTCATTAGTAGTATATCCAGCTTCACCATACACATCTTCAATGTCGAGTGCAGCACAATATTTTTCTTTACTGAATGGAGCTTCACCCATTTTTGCTCGTTCCGCAGCTGATAATTCATCAACATTATCATAAAATCCTGGAATGGTAATATGGTTGTTTTCGTCATGAAGGGAGGCAATCATTTTAGTGAGAATGTTGATTGGGTTGGCCACGGCGCCTCCATACAATCCACTGTGTAAATCACGATTGGGACCTGTTACTTCTACTTCTACATAGCTTAAACCACGGAGACCTGTAGTGATAGATGGTATATCATTGGCAATCATCCCAGTGTCACTAATCAGGATAACATCATTTGAAAGTTTTGCTTGATTTCTTTCCACGAACCAACCTAAACTTTCACTGCCCACTTCCTCTTCTCCTTCGATCATGAACTTCACATTGCAAGGAAGTTGACCCGTTGAGGTCATGAACTCCATCGCTTTTACGTGCATATACATTTGCCCTTTGTCATCGCAACTTCCGCGAGCAAAAATGGCTCCATCTGGATGCAACTCCGTTTTTTTGATTATTGGCTCAAATGGAGGACTATCCCACAAATCTAATGGGTCTGGAGGTTGCACGTCATAATGTCCATATACGAGTACTGTTGGTAGGTTAGGATCTATGATTTTTTCACCATAAACAATTGGATAACCAGGAGTTTCACAAATTTCTACGACATCACATCCAGCTTTTTCTAGACTTATTTTAATGGCATCTGCCGTTTTAATAACATCATTTTCGTAAGCGGAATCTGCCGAAATACTTGGAATTTTAAGTAATTCAACGAGTTCTTGAATGAAACGTTCTTTATGTTCTTCTATATAGGGTTTTGCACTTTTCATAGTAAATTTTTCTGAAGGAATGCTAAGGTACAAAAAGACATAATTTTATGAAGAAGATTGTTTGTAAATTACAACTATTATGTATATTTGCCGTCCAATTGCGGGCGTGATGGAATTGGTAGACATGCTAGACTTAGGATCTAGTGCTTCACGGCGTGGGAGTTCGAGTCTCCCCGCCCGCACAAAAAGCTTCAGTATTTACTGAAGCTTTTTTATTTTACTCTTCTTACTTTCTTCGAATAAACAGCAGGGATTAATACTACTATTAATGACGTAAGAAGTGATCACCCAATTGAGATCTTATATAACTAACTATTTTAAGTCGTTCAAATATCCTGTGATCTCTTTTACAAAATTTGCCTCCATTATTGTAAAGTGAGTATGCTTTGATTTCTTAAAAGTAATAGATGAAAAGTGAATTTTTAAGAATTCTAAGGTGATGACACTATTTTCTTTTGCTCTAAAGTATGTCGTTTTTGCTTTTACTATTCGATTATTGACGTAATTATTATTTACATACTCTAAGGTTCTTATCGCATTCAAATGAATAAAAAACTCGTCAATGGCATTTTCGTTATTACGAGAAATAGCAGGAAGCATTTTTGTTAGTTTTTCCGGCATATTTTTATGAAGATCTTCCAGTTTCACATTGTTCATCTTTAACTCGTCAATGGCTATTTTCCAGAGCTTTTCAACGCTTAAATCTTTGTCTTTGAAGGTGGTAGTTTGACTAAATGTTGACTTCATAATATCTAGCTCAGACGCTACATTAAACTCAGAGATCCTAGCAGGTTTTTTTGGCTGGAAATAGGTATCAATAAGTGTTAAATGATTAACTATGTCGCCTTTTTCCTCCAGTTGCAAAGCTATTTCTGTAGCAACAATTCCTCCTAGACTCCATCCAACAATATTATACGGCCCTTCACTCTGTATTTTCTTGATTCGATTAATATATTTTTCAGCCAATTCCGAAGCAGAAAGGTTAACAGGGTGAAGTGTTTCAGATGGATAAATTAAACCATAGGAATTGTAATCATTTATTTCATTAATGAAATGTTTATAGCCAGATACATCACCGCTTACATCATGTATAATAAAAAGATTAGGAGTGTTTTCACCCATCTTTTTTAAGGTGAGTACTCCCTTAACGGTCACGATCTTGTCTTTTTCAAAACGTTTTATGTACGAAGATGTGTGTCGTATTGTTGGCTCTTGATAAAACTCCATCATTGGTACATCTACTTCTATTTTACTTGAAATTTGCTGTAACAGTTGGCCAATCAATAAAGAATGTCCACCTAGAGAAAAGAAGTTGTCCGTAACACCTACACGGTCTAGGCCTAAAAGATCTGCCCAAATTGAGGCCAATTCTAACTCTAAATCCGTCTGAGGAGGAACATATTCTGAAAAGCTATAATCATCTGCGCTTGGCTCCGGTAAGGCACTCTTGTCTAGTTTACCATTTGTAGTTAAAGGAAATTCATCAACTAAAACATATATTCGAGGTACCATATAGTGCGGAAGCATATTCTTTAAGCCAGACTCTAAGATACTTTTGTCAATGTCTTCTTTACTTTCAACATATGCCACTAAATGCTTAGTGTCTAATATTTCTTTAACCATAATCACGCAGAGGCCAACTCCAGGTTGCATAGATAGCGCACTTTCAATTTCCTCTGGCTCTATTCGGTAACCACGAATCTTAACTTGTTCATCCACGCGGCCAACGAATTCTATAGAACCATCAGGATACCATCGTCCAAGATCACCTGTGCGGTACATACGCTCCCCGTCTATGAAAGGGTGGGTTACAAATTTTTTCTTTGTTAAGGCGACATCGTTAAGATAACCGCGAGCGAGACCTTTGCCAGAAACACAAATCTCTCCAATAACACCTATTGGAACTAGTTCCTGATTTTCGCCAAGTATATAAACACGTTTATTATTAATAGGTTTTCCAATAGGAATTGGATTTACTAAACTCTTAACTTTATGATATGTAATACACACTGTGCTTTCTGTGGGACCGTAAGTATTATAGACGTCATATCCAATTTTTATAAGTTGATCTATCTGTTCCTTTTTCAGGATATCACCACCGCTGATTATGTGTTTCAATGATAAATTGTAGTTGTCATGAAACTCATTCAAATAACCTACTGCGTAAGGGTTCGTGCTTAGAATAGTGACATTATTGGTTTCACACTCTTTTAATAACGAATCAAAATCTCTATTTTCTTGCGCTATGACAAGAGTACCTCCCGCAACCAATATTGGAAATATTTCTTCAATCGAAGTGTCAAAGGAGATACTTGCTTGCTGTAGAATAGTATCCATTTTGGTTATTTCGAAATAATCTACAAAAACTTGAACATAGTCATAAACACTTTGGTGTTCAATCATTACACCTTTTGGACGTCCCGTACTACCAGATGTATAAATCACGAATGCAAGATCATCTCCCACTGGAGAAATTAGTTGGCTACAATCAACTGTCTTAGACAGATCTAATCGGTCCAACTCAATTACTTCTAGTGAGTCAGAAACGTTAAGCGAACCAGACACAGAAGAATCGGATAATAACACCGTGCACATTGTGTCATTTAAGATGTAGGATATGCGTTTACTTGGATACGCAGGATCAATAGGTACATATGCGGCGCCGCTTTTTAAAATTCCTAGTATTGCTACTAACATATTTAATGATCGCTCAGTACAAATCGCCACTAAATCGCCTCGACGGATCCCCCGATCGAATAAGGCTCGAGCAACAACCGTAGATTTGTAGTCAAGCTCATGATAACTCATGGTATGCTCGCCATAAATTATCGCTGTAGCTTCTGGATTATCCATGACACGATCACGAAACATATCAAGAACTGTGATATTATCTGGATAAGATAGCTTTGCGGTATTGAAATTCTCTAGTAGTTCATATTGTTCCTCTTCGGAAAGAATCTGATAGGTGCCAATAGAACTGTCTGGAGATTTAACGATATTTCTGGAGAGATTAATAAAATGGTTAGCCATTCGTTCTACCGTATCGCTATTGAATAAATCAGTGCAATAATCGAAGGATATTGAAATTTGGCCATTACGTTCCACTGCGTTTATTGAAAAATCGTATTTGGAGAGTTCATTTTGCGGTGTTTTCGCTTCCATTTTAATGTCTCCTAAACTTAAATCCGGATATTCTGGAATGTTTTCTAAGGATAATATTACTTGAAACAGTGGTGTTCGACTTGTATCTCTGTCCAAATTCAAAGCGTTAACTACCTTTTCAAAGGGAACATCTTGATGGTCATAGGCCTCTAAAGTACGATCTCTCACACGGGAAAGAAAGGTTAAGAAACTTTCTTCAATACGGAAACTGTTTCGAAGAGCTAGCATATTAACAAAGAATCCTATCATTGGTTCAAGGTCCTTTTGACCCCTATTGGCTACTGGAGTACCTATACAGATATCACGCTGACCACTGTAAAGACCAAGGAAAATGTTTAACATTCCAAGCAGAGTTATAAAGAGACTTGAGCCCGTGGAAGAGGTTAAATCATGAATTCCCTTTGTAATATTACTGTCCAAAACAAAGTTATGCGAAGAACCCTTAAAACTCTGAATAGGTGGACGGATATAATCTGTAGGTAATGCTAACTCCTCAACGTCTTCTAATATATTGCTCCAGTATAATAGTTTCTGATCTAAAACAGCTCCATCCAAATAGGAGCGTTGCCAAATCGAATAGTCGGCATATTGCAATGGAATCTTGAAAGCCTGTGTTGGTTCTCCTTTGGACAATCGGCTGTAATGAGTTGAGAGCTCTCTAAAGAAAATAGGAGTCGACCACCCGTCTGAAGCAATATGATGTATCACGCAAACTAGAATATGTTCGTTTTCGGAAGGGCTCAACAAATGCGCTCGTAACATATAGTCAGAGGAAAGATCGAAAGGACTTCCCACAATGTTTGCAATAAGGTCTGGTATATCCTTTGGAGGAACTTTTACGTGTTCGGTGATACTGAAGTCCTCAGTCTCTAATACATGCTGATAACCAATTCCGCCATCTTCCAAAATAATTGTACGTAAGACCTCATGAGTTGTTAGTATATTTCGAAGTGACTCTTTTAATGCATGCTTTTTAGGGCTACCGTTTAATTTTAAAACAATAGACATATGATAATTGGAACTCCCTCCCAAACTATCCAAAAACCATAAACGTTCTTGAGCAAAGGATAATGGAATCTTCTCAGGACGAAGCTGTGGAGTCAATAACGGAATTGATGTCTTTTTTAATGTAGAAAAATTAGAACTTATTTCTTTTATAGTGGGATGTTCAAATACCAATTTAATAGGTAAATCCACTCCAAATTCACTGCGAATTCTTGCCGCAAGTCGTGTGGTCATAATAGAATCTCCCCCGAGCTCAAAAAAGTTATCATTAATCCCTATTTTTTCTATTCCCAATATGTTTTCCCAGATGGTTGCCAGTTTTTGTTCTGTCTCTGTGCTAGGAGCGATATACTTTGCGCGATTAAGGTCAGTGTCCTCAGGAGCTGGTAGTGCCTTTTTATCTATTTTACCACTTGTGGTAAGAGGGAGGTGGTCGAGTTCCACATAAATTTGAGGGACCATGTAGTTAGGCAGTGCCTTTGCTAGTTTTTCTTTGAGGGTGTTTTTATC
>JAHZIZ010000180.1 GCA_022601215.1 Bacteroidota bacterium | reverse complement strand
TATCCATCTCATCCAAACCATGCGCATCAACATTAAGCTGCTCCAATGAGTACTTCGCAATAGCAATATCGATATTTCCATCTCCTTTAATCTGAGCGAAATCACGTACGCGTCGTAACATGGCATTAGCAATACGAGGAGTCCCTCTACTTCTACCTGCAATTTCAATAGCGGCCTCCATGGTAATTGGCATCTCTAAAATACCTGCACTTCGTTGAACAATAGTGGTCAATAAATCGGTCGTGTAATATTGCAATCTGGAGGATATTCCAAAGCGCGCTCGCATAGGTGCCGTTAGCAATCCTGAACGAGTTGTTGCTCCAACTAAGGTAAATGGAGCCAAATTAATCTGTACGGTTCGAGCATTTGGCCCACTCTCGATCATAATATCGATCTTGTAATCCTCCATTGCCGAATAGAGATATTCTTCCACTATAGGGCTCAATCTATGGATCTCATCGATAAAAAGTACATCACGCTCATCGAGATTTGTAAGCAACCCTGCCAAGTCTCCTGGCTTGTCCAAAACGGGTCCAGAAGTCACTCTTATATTTACGTCTAACTCGTTAGCAAGAATATGTGCCAAGGTAGTTTTTCCCAATCCAGGAGGACCGTGAAACAACGTATGATCTAAAGCTTCTTCTCTCAGGTTGGCTGCTTGCACAAACACCTTTAAATTCTCTAAGGCCTGATCCTGTCCAGTAAAATCATCAAAACTTAAGGGACGTAATTTCTTTTCAAGATCGAGTTCTTGTGGAGAAAAGTGCTCTCCGGTAGGATCGAGGTGTTCGTTCATATCACAAATATACGAAAGGCGGCTTGTGTCACCAAGTGTGGAATGAACAATCCGAACTAGTTAAAACCCTCTTAAATTGAAGTTCCTCTTGTCCCATTTTTCTACCTTAGCTTTACCATCAACTAAAATAATGACCAGATTAACATTCATTCTTTTTCTAGGTGCATCTTATGCATTATGGGGACAGCAGAAAGAGGTTACCGCGCGTTACATTTCAGAAGAAATCTCTATCGATGCATCACTCGATGAAGCGAGCTGGGAATCGGCTACAGCCGCCACAAATTTTTGGCAATACTTTCCAACAGATACTATTCAGGCTAAAAGTCAGACAGAAATTAAATTCCTTTATAACGACAAGACCTTATACGTAGGCATCAAAGTACAGACTGAAGGGAATGACTATATAGTTCCCTCCTTGCGTCGTGATTTTAGGGCGGGAGGTAACGATAACGTCACCTTAATGTTCGACACTTTTAACGATGGAACCAATGCCTTTCTCTTTGGAAGTAACCCTGAAGGTGTTTTACGTGAGGCTTTAGTATCAGGAGGTGGTACCGACTTACGCGGCTTCACTACAAGTTGGGATACCAAATGGGTAGGTGAAACTCAACAATACGAAGGTTATTATATCTGTGAATGGGCCATTCCATTTTCGGCATTTAAATACCAAGAAGGAGAGACTCGTTGGCGATTCAACTCATATCAATTTGACACGCAAGGAAACGAACGAAATACTTGGATGCAAATTCCTCAAAACCAATTCATTTTCAATTTAGCCTATATGGGCGATCTCATTTTCGAGAAACCTTTAGGAGCTTCCAAAAGCCCCATTTCAATTATTCCATACGTCAATGGATTATTAGGAAAAGACTATGAAGATGACAAAGATGCGAGTGACTTCAAGATAGGGGGAGATGCCAAACTTACCATTGGAAGCAGTCTTAATTTAGACCTTACTTTCAATCCTGATTTTTCTCAAGTTGAGGCTGACAACTTAGTCACCAACCTCACTCGTTTTGAAATTAATTTACCCGAACGCCGACAATTCTTTATTGAAAATAATGATTTATTTGCCAACTTTGGTGACTCTAGAGGGGCGAACCCATTTTTCTCTCGGCGTATTGGAATTGCACAAGATACGAGTGACATTACCATTGAGAATGACATCATTGCTGGAGTCCGGCTAAGTGGAAAACTAACTAATGATTTTAGAATAGGAATACTCAACATACAAACTACAGAAGACGAAGACAATGAAATTGGAAGCAACAACAACACCGTTCTTGCCCTTCAACACAAGCTCTTTAGTCGATCTAATATTGGGTTAGTTTTTATAAATAGACAAAACACGAGTGACGCCGCATTTATAAATCCTGAAAACGAATACAATCGAGTGGTAGGTTTGGATTACAACCTAGCCAATAAAGACAACAGTTGGAATGGAAAAGCCTATCTCCATAAATCTTTTAGCCCTGGAATTGAAGAAGATGATGTATCTGGCGGATTGCGCTTAGAATACAACAACAAAGGCTGGCGTTTGTTATCTAGCAATATTTTCGTTGGCGAGTCATTTAATTCGGATTTAGGATTCATTCCTAGAAAGGATATTATTCGAAATTTTACCCGAGCAGAGCGCTTGCTATTTCCAAAAAAAGGACGAATCAATCGACATATCTTTTCTCTATCCTCTTTCTTTGTATGGCGACCGGGATTAGATTTTCAATTAGGAGATAGAGTTTTCGCTCCTCGTTGGCAAGCCGAACTTAAGAACACCTCTAATTTGGAAGCGGTTTTCAGAAATAGATACACCTACTTATTTGATAGTTTTGACCCTTCTCGTTCTGATGAAGGTTTAGAATTACCTGCCAATTCTGAATATCGCTATAACAGTATAGAACTTAATTTCCGAAGCGATACTCGTAAAACCTTTTCTTTTAGCTTTAGACCAACCTATGGTGAATTCTTTAATGGAAATATTTTCACCTTCCAAAGTGAAGCAACATTGCGGCTTCAACCAAAATTTATTTTTGGCCTACGCGCACGCTACGACAATGTAAATCTTCCTGCCCCGTTTTCGGATAACCAGCTTTGGCTCATAAGTCCAAGAGCCGAAATAACTTTTAGTAAATCTTTATTTTGGAATACCTTGGTGCAATTTAGTTCCCAGAGTAGTACCGCAGGAATCAATTCCAGACTGCAATGGCGCTTTGCGCCTTTATCAGATTTGTTTTTGGTATATAATGACAATTATACTACAGAAGATGTTTTTGCCCCTCGTTTTCGCTCGATAAACTTAAAAGTTACCTACTGGCTATATTTATAAAAAAAGAAACCGCACTTAAAAAAGTACGGTTTAGTCGATAATGGTACTCCTCAATACATTATCATTCTTGGGTATAATGCTAAATTAGCGTATACCACACTCTTCATAAATACCCAATAATAGGTATTTCTATATTTTAAAAAACAAGAGCTCTTGTTGGTCTGCAATTAGGCTCCCCAGCCTAACCGCTCTAGTATTATAATGTAAAAATAACATGAAATAGCATACGATGATATACGTAATTATACGTAATTTGACTTAAAAAGCCATTTTTAGACATCCACTTGCTTCCATTTGCCCTTTTTAAACCAGATTATACCAAGAACGGCAATTAGTAATTCGGCTAAAGTAATGGCCAATAATACCCCTAACACTCCCCAGTCTAGATATAACGCTACGAAATAAGCAAAAGGCAATTGAAACAACCAAAAGCAAATGAAATTAATGACCGTGGGCGTTGTAGTATCTCCAGCACCATTAAAAGCTTGTATAATTACCATACCATAAGCGTAAAAAACATAGCCTGCAGCAATCACACGTAGACTTAGTGCTCCATACTTTATAGCTTCGGGGTCATTACTAAAAACTTGCAGTATATGATCGGCAAATAGCAGGTAAAAAATCGAGACTATTATCATAAACCAAGCGTTATACTTTCCAGTTTTCCAAACCGAGGATTCAGCTCTCTTCGGTTTTTTTGCTCCAAGGTTTTGCCCAACCAAAGTGGCCGCAGCATTACTCATCCCCCAAGAGGGCATTAGGGTAAACATGAGCACTCGGATGGCAATCGTGTAACCCGCCAACACATCACTGCCAAATTCGGCCATGATCCGCATCAAAAATACCCAACTAGATGTTCCAATGATAAATTGTCCTATACCACCTATTGACACTTTAACGAGGTTCCACATAATGGAAACACGAAATACAAAATCCCTGAGCCCCACCTTAATTTTACTCCAACCAAAAAACAGAATAAAAAGCTGAAAGACAACTGCACTTCCTCTTCCTATGGTAGTTGCTATTGCAGCTCCTTTTACTCCAAACGCCGGAACGGGACCCCAACCAAAAATAAACAAGGGATCTAATAGGATATTGAGCACATTGGAAAAAATAAGTACTTTCATAGCTACGGAGGCATCACCAGCTCCTCTAAACACAGCATTAACAATAAAAAGCAGCATGATGGTAATGTTGCCACCCAATAATATTTGTGTATATCCATAGCCTTCGGCCACCAGATCTGGAGCACCTCCCATTAATGAAAGGATCTCTTTAGGGAATACTATTCCAATGACACTTACTATAATCGCCACGCCTACTCCCAAGAAAATAGATTGGACGGCCGTTTGCGAAGCACCTTCGATATCTTTTCCACCAACACGTCTTGCTACAATGGCAGTAACTCCCATACTGAGACCTATGGCAATTGCATATACCAAAGTAAGTACAGATTCGGTTAGGCCAACCGTGGCAATCGCATTTGAACCTAAACTCGAAACAAAGTACGCATCTACTAGAAAAAACACGGACTCCATCATCATTTCCAATACCATCGGTACGGAAAGCATAAACACCGCCTTGCGAATGCTCCCAGAGGTGAACTCTTGCTCCGAACCCGCAACTGCTTTCGGAAAATAATGTATGATCTTTTTCAGGGTATTCATGGTGAGGTCGTAAGCCCTAAAGATAGCAAAAAACCCTTCCGAAATTATTGAAAGGGTTTTGCGTATTTGAGAAACAGGATTTCCTAGTGGTTCATTTCTTCTTCATTATCTTGAAGTGGAAGATGCTGTGGCGCATAATCCTGTCCAGGAACTACATAGTCACTTTCATCCATGTTTAATTTGCTATAGTCATATGCCCAACGATATACATGAGGGATAGGTCCATCCCAGTTACCGTGTATGTGTTTTACCTCAGCGGTCCACTCTAATGTATTCGACTTCCAAGGATTCTTAGGCCCTACTTTTCCGAAGAACATAGAAGAGATAAAGTTATACAAGAAGATAAGCTGAGCTCCTGCCGAGATAAAGGCGAAAGTAGTGATCACAACATTTACATCTGTTAAATCATCAAAATAAGGGAAGGCGGTATTGGTGTAATAACGTCTTGGTAAACCAGCCATTCCAATAAAGTGCATTGGAAAGAATACCCCGTAAGCACCAATTGCTGTAATCCAGAAGTGAATATACCCTAAATTCTTGTTCATTAACTTTCCTTCAAACATCTTTGGGAACCAGTGATATACTCCTGCGAACAACCCATACAATGCAGAGATACCCATCACCAAGTGGAAGTGAGCTACGACAAAATACGTATCATGTACGTTAATATCTAAGGCACTATCTCCTAATAAGATTCCAGTTAATCCTCCTGTAATGAAGGTTGAAACCAAGCCAATAGAAAACAACATGGCTGGATTGAGTTGCAGGTTACCTTTCCAAAGAGTGGTAATATAGTTAAATGCCTTTACTGCAGATGGAATTGCAATCAATAAAGTAGTGAAGGTAAAAACAGACCCTAGGAATGGATTCATTCCTGAGATAAACATGTGGTGACCCCATACAATGGTTGATAAAAATGCAATTGCTAAAATAGACGCTACCATCGCTCGATACCCAAAAATTGGTTTACGGGAGTTGGTTGCAATAATTTCTGAAGTTATTCCCAATGCCGGAAGCAATACGATATATACCTCAGGGTGTCCTAGGAACCAGAATAAGTGTTCGAATAATACCGGAGATCCACCTTGATTATGCAATACTTCTCCAGCAATGTAGATATCTGACAAGAAGAAAGAGGTCCCAAAACTTCTATCCATGATTAACATCAAGGCTGCAGATAATAATACTGGGAAAGACACAATACCAATCACTGCAGTAATAAAGAAAGCCCAAATAGTCAACGGTAAACGCGTCATGGACATTCCCTTAGTTCGTAAATTAATTACCGTAACCACATAGTTCAATGAACCTAATAACGATGAAGCGATAAAGATAGCCATTGAAACTAACCACAACGTCATCCCCGTTCCCGAACCTGGTATGGCCTGTGGCAAGGCACTTAAAGGAGGGTAGATTGTCCATCCTGCAGAGGCCGGTCCAGCTTCTACAAATAATGACAATACCATGATAATACTTGATAAGAAAAACAGCCAATAGGAGACCATATTAAGGAATCCTGAAGCCATATCTCGTGCACCAATTTGCAATGGAATTAAGAGGTTACTAAAGGTACCACTTAACCCTGCTGTTAACACAAAGAATACCATAATAGTACCATGAATAGTCACTAATGCAAGATAAACACTAGGGTCCATCACACCACCTTCACCCCATTTTCCGAGGAAAATTTCGTAAATAGTAAACTCTTTATCAGGCCATGCTAATTGCATTCTAAATAAAAGCGACATAGCGATACCGATAATACCCATAAACAATCCCGTGATAAGGTATTGCTTGGAGATCATTTTATGGTCTTGACTAAATATATATTTAGTTATAAAAGTCTCTTTGTGATGATGTCCGTGATCATCGTGGTGATCTTCTGCGTGGTCGTGTGCGTGTGCTGACA
This sequence comes from Bacteroidota bacterium, assembly GCA_022601215.1. Classification (GTDB taxonomy): domain Bacteria; phylum Bacteroidota; class Bacteroidia; order Flavobacteriales; family Flavobacteriaceae; genus Aureisphaera. The sequence continues at coordinate 10,532 of JAHZIZ010000180.1, read as the reverse complement.
TATCTTTTTAAGCTAATTTTTTATTACTGTTTCAAAGTTTGGGCAAGGGTAGCTTGTTCTGCCATCCATGCATCATACTCCTCTTGCGTTTCTACAACTATCTTCATTTGCATATTGTAGTGGTTATTCCCACATATCTTATTACATAGAAGCATATAATCGAACGTATATGGCTCTAGAACTTCATCATCTGGCCCCATGTTCTGATTTTTTTCTCTCCTAATATCGTTGATACGTTTTACCTTATCAACAACCTCCTCGTTCTCACGCATCTCCTCTGTTGTAATAGACGGTGTAAAAGCAAACTGAGTAATCATACCTGGAACACAATTCATTTGTGCTCTAAAGTGTGGCATATAAGCAGAGTGTAACACGTCTTGAGAACGCATTTTAAATAAGACTTTCTTTCCAACAGGTAAGTGTAGTTCATTTACTACTACATCGTCTTGAGCATTAGGATCGGAAGCATCTACACCTAATTGGTTTGCCCCTTCAATTAATCGAACGTTCGCTTCCCCTAAAGTTCTATCAGCTCCCGCATAACGGGCTCTCCAATCGAATTGATATGCATACAACTCAACCACCAAGGTATCTTCGTCCTCTTCAACATTCATAATCTCGGTCCACGTGAATAATCCGTAGATAATTAATCCTGCTAACACAATCACTGGGATGATAGTCCAAATAAATTCTAACTTATCATTGTCTGCAAAGAAGGTAGCTCTTTGTCCTTGTCTTCCTCTGTATTTAAAGGCAAAGTAGTGCAATAACCACTGAGTGATAATTCCAACTACAAAAATCAACGCCATTGAAATTAACCACAATTGATCAATTCCCACTCCGTGTTCCGAAGCAGATTCTGGCAACAAAACGTCCCAGTATGCAGCGAAAGAAAAAATAGCAATCCCATAAATAAAGAGAACAAAGGCCAACATTAACCATCCGTTCACGTTATTATCTTTATCATTAGCTATTTGAGCGTTGCTATCCTGCTTTCCTTTGGATAACTGAAATATCTTACCCATCTGCATTACTGCAACTCCAAAAAGTATGATTACTAATACAACTAAAAATGCGGTCATCGTTATCTGTCTTCGTTAATTTAATTAATAATGAAATTTCTTACTCTCACCCATAAATGGACTTCCTTTTGCCAATAGCGGTGCTTTTGTAAGTGCAGAGAATACTACATATACAAACAGTCCAAAGAAGAATAAAAGAGATCCTATTTCCGGCAAACCAATATACCATGATTTCCCAACCGTTGCAGGCATTACCATATTGAATACATCGATATAGTGTCCTGCTAGAATTACTATACCTGCCATAATTACGAACCAGTTTACACGTTTGTAATCACTATTCATTAATAATAATAGTGGGAATACAAAGTTCATGGCTAACATTCCGAAGAATGGTAAGTTATAATCTTCAATTCTCGTGATGAAATAAGTCACTTCTTCAGGAATATTTGCGTACCAAATCAACATAAACTGCGAGAACCATAGGTAAGTCCAAAAGATACTGAAAGCAAACATAAATTTCGCTAAATCATGAATATGACTATCGTTTACAAACTCTAGGTATCCTTGTGACTTTAAGAAAATGGTTACCATGGCAATCACGGTAATAGCACTTACCATCATACCAGCAAACACATACCATCCAAATAAAGTAGAGAACCAGTGTGGATCGAAACTCATAATCCAGTCCCAAGACATCATAGACTCTGTATAAATAAAGAATACTAAGAATCCTGCTGCGAGCTTAAAGTTCTTTTTAAACCAACGATTATCATTTGCGTTATCTTGATTTAGCGTCCACTTTCTGCTGAAATATCTATACGCATTATATCCTGCCAAATAAATGATAGCTCTAACTATAAACCAGCCTCCGTTTAACCAACCTTTCTTACCATCAATCAATTTATCGTATTTATCACTCTCTGGATTGATCAAATCTGGATCCATCCAGTGAAAGATGTGATTTACGTGGAATACCGATAGTAAAAGCAAGACTATAATAATTATCGAGGCTATTGGTAAATAAGCCGTAATTCCTTCCATCACTCTAAATAACACCGGAGACCATCCTGCTTGTGAAGCATGTTGAATTGCGTAGAACGCCAGGGTTCCTAATGCAATCATAAAAAAGAAGAAAGATGCAATGTACAAAGCAGACCAAGGTCTATTTTGCATTTGGTGCAATACATGCTCGTAATGAGCGTCTCCGCCATGGGCGTCTGCCGCTCCATGTGCATCTGCCGCATCATGACCACCAGCATCGTTAGTTGCTGTGGCGTCTTCTTCCCCATGTCCATCACTATGATGGCTTGCTTCTATTGCCTTTACATCTTCAATTGTTTTTGGAGCTGTAAGGAATCCTGTAATCATTCCAATAGCACCAACCACCATAAATATGATTGCAAACAATTTTAATTTACTGGGTAGCTTATACGTAGTATCCATATCTTTAGCTATACTCTTTATTCTTAGGTTAGTGATCTTCTTGTGTGTCGTGATCATCGTTTCCGTGATCTTCGGCTCCACTTTCTTCTTCATGATGCCCTTCTGCTATTTCAGGCTCCGGCACAATTTCTAAGGCAGGAGTTCCTTCTAAAGCAGCTTTTAAGTTCATCACGTGCATGGTAATTTGCCAACGTTCTTCCTCGTTAGTTTGAGACGCATACGATCCCATTGAGTTCAATCCATACATTTGTACGTGGTAAATTCCTCCATCATTAATAACCCTTCCCGGGTCTGCATAACTTGGAATCCCTAAAATCTTTTCGTTCTTCACCAAAATTCCTTGTCCAGCTCCTTGTCCACCGTGACACAACGCACAATAGATGTCGTACATCTTCTTCCCATTATCAAGGTTAGCCTGTGTAACTGGAAGTGGGTTCTTCAATTCAGCCTTCGCTAAATCACGGCCTTCATTTGTATTATCATACTCATAAGGCTGCCATCCTCTTGGAATAGAACCTTCGGCTGGCAACATGGCTTCCATCTGACCTGGAAACACCTCATAATTACCATACGTTTCATACCCAACTGGTTCATACATATTAGGCATATACTGGTAGTTTGGCTTCCCCTTTTCAGCGCAAGAAACCATCGCTACTCCAGCGATAAGAACTACTACTATCTTTACTATATATTTCATACTAGTGATCGTCTTCTTTATCGTGTAAACTAATTTCAATAGCTCCAGTCCCCGTTAAAAACTGAGATACTTGATCTACATCATGATGCCCCGCATCGATTGCCATTAGAAAATGGTCATCGGTAGTTCGTACATCTGGATTCTCTGCTTTTTTAAATGGCCAAAGTTTACTTCTCATATAAAAAGTAATTACCATTAAGTGTGCTGCAAAAAATACAGTAAGTTCAAACATAATAGGAACAAAAGCTGGCATATTCTCTATGTAACTAAAGCTTGGTTTCCCCCCAATATCTTGAGGCCAATCTTCAATCATAATGAAATTCATCATAACGATTGCCACTGTTAACCCAACACAACCATACATAAAAGCAGTGATTGCGATTCGGGTATCTTCTAAGCCCATGGCTTTCTCTAGTCCGTGCACGGGAAAAGGTGTATACACCTCTTCAATGTGATAATGCTCCTTACGAACGGCTTTTACAGCGTTCATCAAGATATCATCGTCGTTATAGATAGCGTGAATTACTTTCGACATATCTTAACTGTTTTTAAGTTTCGCAGCTTGACCGGCCCAATCATCGCGCTTAGCACGTCCTGGGAATTCTCCGGTAATACTGTCTAATAAATCATATTCGGTATCGGTCATTTTACTCACCTGTTCGAAAGTAAATATACCTAACTCATGAAGTTTTTGTTCCATTTTTGGACCCACTCCACTAATTTTCTTTAAGTCATCCGCTGTCTGCGTATCAGGATCAAATGTTCCTAAGTTACTCAACAAACTTGAAGCCATATCATCTCCCTGAACATTGTCTTTGGCTATAGTAGCCGTATCTACTTGAGCTACTCCACTTGGCATATCATAATGCGGTGCATCATCTCCTTTTTCAGCTCGCAAGGTTTTGTACTTGCTCCCCGAGCCTTTTAAAATTGACTTCACCTCTGCTTGTGCAATAACTGGGAACGTTCTTGAATATAATAGGAATAGCACAAAGAAGAATCCTATCGTTCCTATAAAAATTCCAATATCCACAAAGGTAGGAGAGAACATGGTCCATGATGATGGTAAGTAATCTCTGTGAAGTGATGTCACAATAATTACAAATCGCTCAAACCACATTCCAATGTTTACCACAATAGAAATAAAGAAAGAGAACATTATACTTCTTCGAAGTTTAGGGAACCACATAAACTGTGGAGAGAACACATTACATGTCATCATTGCCCAATAGGCCCACCAATAAGGACCGGTTGCACGATTTAAGAAAGCGTATTGTTCATATTCTACACCAGAATACCAAGCAATAAACAGCTCAGTAATATATGCTACCCCCACAATAGAACCCGTAATCATAATTACGATGTTCATCAATTCAATATGCTGAATAGTAATATAATCTTCTAAGTTAGACACCTTTCTCATAATGATAAGAAGGGTGTTTACCATGGCGAATCCAGAGAAAATCGCTCCAGCCACGAAGTAAGGAGGGAAAATGGTCGTGTGCCATCCAGGAATTACAGACGTTGCGAAGTCAAAGGATACAATAGTGTGTACAGAAAGTACTAAGGGTGTTGCCAAACCGGCTAATACCAACGATACTTCTTCAAAACGTTGCCAATCCTTAGCACGTCCACTCCATCCAAAAGATAAAATACTATATACTTTTTTGGTGAATGGCGTAATCGCTCTATCACGAATCATTGCGAAATCTGGAAGTAAACCTGTCCACCAGAATACCAACGATACCGAAAGGTATGTCGAGATGGCAAATACATCCCATAATAAAGGTGAATTAAAGTTTACCCAAAGAGAACCAAATTGGTTAGGAATAGGTAATACCCAATATGCCAACCAAGGACGACCCATGTGAATAATTGGGAATAATCCCGCCTGGATTACAGAGAAGATAGTCATCGCCTCTGCTGAACGGTTAATTGCCATTCTCCATTTTTGACGGAAAAGTAAAAGCACAGCAGAAATCAAGGTCCCTGCGTGACCAATACCTACCCACCAAACGAAGTTGGTAATATCCCAAGCCCAGTTAACTGTCTTGTTTAATCCCCAGGCTCCAATCCCGGTAGAAACGGTGTAAATAATACAACCCAATCCCCATAAAAAGGCAACCAAGGCGATAGAAAATACTATCCACCAATGTTTATTGGCTTTTCCTTCTACGGGAGCTGCTACATCGACGGTTACATCGTGGTAGGATTTATCTCCTGTAACTAAGGGTCTTCTAATAGGTGCTTCGTAATGCGACGCCATATCTATATATTCAATTTCTTAGTTAGATTATTATGCTTCGTTTGTATTTCTCACTTTGGTATGGTAGATCACGTTAGGTTCAGTACCTACGGCTTCCAATAAGTGATACATACGTTTGTCATTCTTCAATTCAAAAATCTCACTGTCGTGATCATTGATGTCACCAAACTTGATAGCGCCTGTTTCACAAGCCGCTGAACAAGCGGTTTTAAATTCACCATCCTTGATCATTCGTCCGTCGCGTTTCGCATCTAAAATGGTCTTCTGCGTCATTTGAATACACATAGAACATTTTTCCATCACTCCTCTCGAACGCACAACAACATCTGGGTTCAACACCATGCGACCTAAATCGTTATTCATGTGGTAATCGAACTCATCATTTTCTGCATACAAGAACCAGTTGAAACGACGTACTTTATAAGGACAGTTATTCGCACAGTAACGAGTACCTACACAGCGGTTATACGCCATGTGGTTTTGTCCTTGTCGTCCGTGTGATGTAGCCGCTACTGGACAAACCGTCTCACATGGAGCATGGTTACAGTGCTGACACATCACTGGTTGGAAGGCAACCTGCGGATTCGCAGCTGGATCTTCCATTTCTCCAAATTCGGAAAGTGAACTTCCCAATCCGGAGATATTTTCTTTTTTATCTACATCTCCCGCAAAAGAATCTTCAGAAGAGTAATATCTATCAATACGCAACCAGTGCATATCACGGCTACGTCTCATTTCAGTTTTACCAACTACAGGAACGTTGTTCTCTGCATGACAAGCTATCACACATGCACCACAACCGGTACAAGCATTTAAGTCTATCGATAAGTTAAAGTGATGTCCTACAGAACGATCAAACGAATCCCATAAATCTGCTTCCGGTGAAGTCACTGGGATCATTTCATGATCTTTAGAGACTTCAGGAACAGGATTCCACTCTTTTACATTCTTAGTATTAAAAATCTCCAAGGTAGTCTCGCGAATGATATCACGTCCCATCATGGTATTGTGCAACTGAATACAGGCAAACTCATGTTCTCCACTAACCTTTTCTAAGGTTACGTTCCCTGGCGTAGCAGAGAAGTTATTGTATAAAGCATAAGCGTTTACTCCTGTTTGCATTTCAGACTGAACTGCTGCCCTTCTTCCATACCCTAATGCTAATCCCACAGAACCTTTTGCTTGTCCTGGCTGAATCAACACAGGAACACGTTCTACAGTCACACCATTCATTTTTACATTTACTAAACTACCATTTAAGGCACCGTTAGCAACGTTTTTATTTTCCAGTCCCATTTCGGCAGCATCCGCAGCAGAAACAGTTACATAGTTATCCCAAGAGGTACGAGTAATTGGATCTGGCAATTCTTGTAGCCAAGGGTTGTTAGCTTGCTGTCCGTCTCCTAATCCTGTTTTCGTATATAAGGTCAATTCTAATCCTCCTTGTGTCGCTCCATTTAAAGCTCCATTAGATGTAGAAGTTTCAATATTATCACTTGTTGATGCGTCAGTTTCAACTTCTACATCGCTTGCAATCACACCATCGTGTAACGCTTGACTCCAAGATCCTCCTCCAGCAAGCACACTACTAGACCAAGCATCCTTTATATAGTCATGATAGCTCGCATCGTTTCCAGTCCAAGTCAGTAAACATTCTTGAAATTGCTTGGTGTCAAACAATGGGCGAATGGTAGGTTGCATTAAACTAAATGTTCCTTTCTTTAATTGTGCATCTCCCCAAGACTCTAAATAATGTGGTGTAGCAGCAATCAACTTTGCTCTTGAAGCAGTTTCATCTTCTTTGCTTGCAAAGGCCAATGAAAACTCAAGATTGTCATATGCTTTAGCAAAATCTTTATTTGGAAAAGCATACACTGGATTCACACCAACAGTAATCAATCCTTTAACACTTCCATTTACCACACCGTTCATCACCTTGGCAACTTCAGCAGAGCTACCCATGGCAGTCATCTTAGGCTGAGCGGTGTCCATAATAACACTTCCCACACCCTCATTATAGTTTAACACAGCGCTTTGAGCCGCAACATCTTGCATTCCTGTAATCACCACTCCTTTACTTCCTGCTTTCTGCAATTGAGCTTTCGCTTGGTTTACAGCAGCGGTAATGTTTTCTGGTAATCCTGAAGCACTACCACCAGTAAGCGCTCTTACGATTGCTATTTGTTGTGATGGCGTAGCTGGCACACGCGTATCGGCGTTAGCACCTGCCAATGTCATGTTTGCTTCAAATTGGAAGTGCTTAGACATTTTTCCGTTCTTAGGAATACGTCCTTTTGCATATCCTGCTTCATAACCTCCTCCTTGCCAGTCTCCGATAAAATCGGCACCCACAGAAACGATTACTTCCGCTTGTGAGAAATCGTAATCCGCTAGGGCACGAGTTCCATATTTATTCTGAAAAGCGTCCAATGCTTCTGAAGAAGACACTGTGTCATAAATTACATGACGTACGTTTGGATACTTTGTTTGAAATTCTGCAATTAATTTAGATGTCGATGGACTTGCAAAAGTCTGAGTCAACAAAACAACATCCTGACCATTTAACTCATTTAATTTTTGAGCCACTCCTTTATTAAGATCATCCCAGGAAGCATCCGCTCCATTTACTTTAGGACCTTGTAGACGATTTAAGTCATACATGGAAAGTACAGATGCGTGCACACGAGCATTTACGCTTCCTCCGTGCTTTGCCAAATCGTTACGCTCAATCTTAATAGGTCTTCCTTCGCGCGTCTTCACTAAAATATTAGCGAAATCGAAACCATCTGCAATGGTAGTTGCATAATAGTTAGCCACTCCAGGAACAATTTCGTCCGGAGCTACTACGTAAGGAATGGATTTAATTACCGGACCTTCACAGGCAGCCAAAGAAGCCGCAGCTGTAGTAAATCCAACATATTTTAAGAAATCGCGACGTGTGGTCGAAGAAGCTTCTAACGTTTCTTTGTCACCCAAAAACTCATCGGTTGGAATGGGCTCAACAAATTCGTTTTGTTGTAGCGTCTCAACAATAGAGCTATTTTCGTTTAGCTCTTCAACACTTTTCCAGTATTTCTTGTTTGATGCCATATTAGTATAATAAAATAATATTCAGATTAATTAGTAGTGACATTTTCCGCATTCAAGACCACCCATCTCTGCGGCAGTAATCTTGTCTTTTCCGTACTTTTTAGCAAGCTCCGCATGGATCTTCTCATAGTACTCGTTGTCGGCTACATTTACATTTGTTTCTCTGTGACAGTTGATACACCAACCCATAGTCAACGGAGCATGTTGTTCCATAATCTCCATTTCCTCTACTGGACCGTGACATGTCTGACACTCAACTCCAGCCACTGTTACGTGCTGTGAGTGGTTAAAGTAAGCGAAGTCTGGTAGGTTGTGAATACGCACCCACTCTACCGCTTCCGTTTCTCCAGTGTATGCTTGAGTGGCCTCATCCCATCCAACTGCCTTATACAGTTTCTGGATTTCGGCATTATAATCTACACCGTGTTCGTTTTGTCCTTCTAACTGAGTCGCTTCGGCCACTTCAGAAATACTCTTGTGACAGTTCATACACACGTTAAGCGAAGGAATTCCTGATGTTTTACTCTTTCGAGCCGAACTGTGACAGTAATTACAATCGATCTGGTTAGTTCCGGCATGAATTCTATGTGAATAATGAATAGGCTGTACTGGAGCATATCCTTGATCTACTCCCACCTGACTCATCCATCCGTAGGCAAAGTATCCAGCTGTTAACAACAATAAAATCGCTGTCACTAAAACTAAAAATTGGTTTTCTAGAAAGGCCCTCCAAATTGGCTTAGTCTCCTCTTTTTCTTCAATCTCAACGCCTTGAGCATCTGCAAAACGACGTAAGGTCTTATTAACAGCAAACAATGCTATTACCAACATCGCAAACACTAAGGCAAGGATTCCTAAGATAATGTTGTTTGACATTCCGCCACCACCATCTCCAGCACCTGTTGGAGCTTCAACAATTACTGGTGTTTTCTTTTTTGTGTAAGTATAAGCGATGATATCATCAACATCCTCATTACTTAAGGTTGGGAAAGCCGTCATCACAGACTTATTATTTTCCTCAAATATTTTTACAGCAATTGGATCTCCAGCTTTGACTAACTCTTGACTGTTCTTCACCCACTTGTACAACCAATCACGGTCATACTTATCACCTACTTCAAACAAAGCAGGCCCAGTGGCCTTTTTGTAAAGTTTATGACACGCCGCACAATTTGCTTTAAACAATGCTTCACCATTCGCTGTATCGACAGCTACGGTAGGCAATACAGTAGTATAGGCATGTGTATGTTGAGAAACTGAAAATGCTAATAAGAAAACAAATAGCACTAATGACCATTTTGAGGGTAGATTTCGGTAAGGTACCTTTTCCATACGATCGGTTATATTATTATCCATAAGTTTGGCACGCAATTGGTTATAAATAGTTATGTTTTCTAACTGGGTTTACGCACCAGAAATAACTGTGCAAAAGTACGTCATAAAGTCCATTTTAGAAATCCAAATAAACTGTTAATTCTAATTTATAACTATTCTAAATAATAAATGTCTACCAAACAATGTTATTAAGGTTTACATTTGCAAAAAAGATAAAGTATGCCAAAGTTTCAAAATACATATAAGTTGCTCATTCTTGCGATTTTAACTATTTTTTTTACTGAGTCTATTTCAGCTCAGTCGAGTACCGTTACCGTAAATCAAGATGATAAAATTCCAGAATTATTGGAATTAAAGAAGGAGATGGAAAAGGAAAATGAGCTATCTGAAGGGTACACCATTCAACTCTATTATGGCTCTTTAAACAAGGCTAATTCAGTCATTAAAGAATACCGAAATAAATACGGACAATGGTCCGCAGCTATCAAATATGAAACCCCTAATTATAAGGTTTGGGTAGGTAATTTTTCTTCTCGCTTAGAGGTCGATAGAGCCCTCTTGGAAATTCGCCGTAATTTCCCAGCTGCTTTTCCACTTCCGTTAAAAAAATAAACACGACAATTAGTCTTCCAAGAAAATAAAAAAGGCTCCCAATGGGAGCCTTTTTTATTTTCAC
>JAHZIZ010000179.1 GCA_022601215.1 Bacteroidota bacterium | reverse complement strand
TGTTAAGAATGAAAAAGGGTCACCTGGCCAAGGTGACCCATACACCATAAAAATCTAGTCGACAAAAACTAAACGATTTTACGTGTTTTATATACCTAAAGGTTGGATCAAAGTAACGACTTGAATGTACCGTTTTCGTAATCTTATTATTAATAAATCATTAAGAATGATAAAAATGACGCGTTTAACTATGTTAAATATTTATAATTAATTACCTATAAATCAAGTAGATACAATCGCAATGTAAATTTAATGTTACCAAATGCTATCTTAATTGTTATGAAATTACTAACTTTGGTATAATCAAGAATTAAAGAGAAGAAAATGAAAAAGTTTGTACTGATCCTAGTTGCTTTATTTATCGGAAATATTGCCGCTGCCCAAGAATGTAAAAAAGTGTGTCATAAGAAAGACCAGTTTGTTTTAAATGGTAATCTAGTTGAAGCAACACTATATCATGATAATGGAGCCGTAGCCCAAACAGGGTTTTATACTAAAGAAAACAAACTACAAGGAGAGTGGATTAGTTATGATGCCCATGGTAATAAAACGGCTGTAGCTAATTATAAAGATGGAGAAAAAGTAGGGACTTGGTTGTTTTATCAAGGAGAAACTATCAAAGAAGTGAGCTATGAAGAATCTAGCATAACTGCTGTTAAAACGTGGCAGGTTACAGACACCCGAGTGGTGAGCAACTAAATACAGCAACATAAAATAGAAAAGGGCTCCTAATGGGAGCCCTTTTCATGTCGAGAAATTTAAAGTTAGTTACGAGTCCAACCCGTATTCCAACTGTCGTAATCGCTACCAGTTCCGCTTCCGTCTCCAGAGATAAAATCTCCTTCGCCGAACGTATAATCGGTATCGTTTTTCATTTTAAGTACAACGTCTTCAAAAGTAACGTCGGTCGCTAATAAATTTCCATCTAGCACTCCTTGTCCTGTTGGACTCTCTCCAGTATCTCCATCAAGATCGAAACCTTCTTCGTAACCAGTGATAAGCAAATTGGTAAAGTTAGCCTGCGTCCCAGCTCTTAATCTGATTGCTTCATTTCCAGTTGCGGATCCTCTTCCCACAATAGTCACATTGTTTACGGTTGGTTTTGACCAGAAGATTGGATCGGCATTGTTTCCAATGTCTGTATTAAATCCATCACACTCAAAAGCTTTATCATGCTCTACCCGGTGCTCTACATATACATTGGTCAAAGTTCCTGTGTATCCTTCTGTCCAATCAACTGAATCATCCTGTGATCCAATTACCGATAAGTAACTTGCATTTACAGTTCCTCCAAAGAATTCGATTCCGTCGTCTTTTCCTTCAAACGCCTGGATGTATTCAACAGTAGTTCCATTTCCTACTCCGTAGAAAGAGAAACCGTTGTTTTCTGAAGAAGCATCTGCTGCACCTCCGGAATACTCAACACGTAAGTATTTAATAGTACCTGAGTTGTCAGCGGCATTGCTTCCTCCATATGGAAGTCCGCCAATTTCACTAGTAGAAGTGGCATCACCACCGGCAACTGAGTTGATAGGTGCTTTCCCTAATACAATAAGTCCTCCCCAATCTCCTGCACTTGGAGTAGCGATTGATGATGTCAACACAATAGGGTTTGAGGAAGTTCCTTCGGCATTGATGGTCGCTCCTTGAGCAATCGCAATATATACTCCAGCTCCTGGATTTGCTTTTATAACAACTCCTGCAGGAATGGTCAGTGTTGTTCCTTCTGTCATAATTAGGGCCTCGGTGAGATTGTATTCTTCACCAATAGCTAAGGTAAGGTCAGAAGTTTGCGTTCCGCCAATGTTATTGTCTGTTGGAGTTTCTCCTCCTCCGCCATCTCCACCACCTTGTTCGTTTTCAATTACGATAGGTGCAGTATCATCACTTTCACATCCTGTAAGTACAAATCCAGCGATGGCTAAACTTGCTAATAAAATTCTTGTTTTCATATTTCTCTTTTATGGTTAATAAATAGGTAATATGTAATTCACTATAACTATTAAATGCTCGGTCTTAAATCCTTGCTATAGTTCATTTCATAGTTTTAAAGTATTATTAGTTTGTGTTTAAAATTTATATTTCAATTGTAATGCGAGGTTCATACCTCTTTTGTAACTCGATAAGGCGATGTCACCTAAAGATTCCGTTTCACGAATTCTTTCGATACTGGGGTCCAATAAATTTTTGGCGCTAGCATTTACTTCAAAATGATCCCCTATTTTGTTTTTCCAAATTAAATCTAAGGTTGGAACGGACTTTTCAATAATGTTCCCTAGCTGTCCAGATCCGATAGCGTCTATACGATCACTGAAATATGAGAAAACCATGTTGGCTGTTGGTTTGTAATTTCCAAAGGTTGGTGAGTAGCTCACATCCGCGTTGATCAATATAGGTGACGCACCCTGAAGTTCTTCAGTTCGCCCTTCTTCAAAAGTGGTAGAAAACAATCCTTGAGAACTTTTCATGTCCTGCTTGGTGTACATATAAGTAGCGTTGAAACCAACAGATAATTCGGCCTTGTCATCGTCGTCAAACAATAAGTTCTTTCTTACTTCAACTTCTGCACCTAATACCTCGGCTTTGTCTCCTGTTCTGAAAAAACGTTGTGTTCCCGTAGCGTCGTTTGCAATTACCTTGTTGATGGGGTTGTTGATTTGCTTCGCAAATGCCGCTGCAGAAAAGATTTCACTTTTTCCGAAGAACCACTCGTACTTAAGATCAATGTTATAGATCTCAGAAAATGAAGGGTCATTTAATAAGTCTGGATTACCACCTACACGTTGGGTTACGTCTTCGTATACGAAAGGTGTTACCTCCTTAAATTCTGGAAAGGAAACTGTCTTACTGAATGAGAATCGTAAGTTTTGGTCGTCTGTCAAGCTATACTTAACATTTAAACTTGGTAATACATAGGTTTCGTTTGCTTCTCTAAATCCAGGATCTGTAGGTAATAAGTTAATTACGTCATACACAATCTCCTGTTGTAAATTCTCAAGACGTACTCCAGGAACCACTGTCCAAGTGCTGTCTAGTTTGATTTCGGCATTTACGTAGCCTGCATGCACGCCTAAAGTTCCTTTATACGTGTTCTCAGGATTTCCAGGTAAGTTTTTACTCCCAAGTCCGTTAGCCGGATCTAGGGGGTTAAAAACAAATGTGTCGTAAACAGTTCCTAAGTTTTCGAAAGCAAAGATCGAATCAAAGTTGTTTACGTCTGTTGCAGGAGTGTTCGGTTCGATAAAATCATATCCGTAGCGAATATTTTCAAAATCACGCTCCTTAGTTCTTCCGTTGTACCCAACGTTTATTTTTAAGTTTTCTGAAGCCATAATCCCCATGTTCATGCGACCGTTGATTTCCTTATCCTTAATGTCTTGGAAATAACGTTGGTTATCGAAAGGAATGTTATTAAAGAAAGACGGATTGGTATTTGGGTCGTTATCTAGGGCCAAATCAAAGCGCTCTAAACTAATACGCTTTCTGTCCGGTTGTCTCGAGTCAACCACGTTGTAACCTACTCCCCAATCAAAATCTAGCTTTTCGTCTAGTTTGTGAGAACCTAATAACTGATTTACATAAATCATGTCTTGGTCAAACTGCACATTCATTTGATAGAAACCTCTGTCGGTATCCAGAATCGCATCACGGTTAGTTCCTTGCCCATCTACACCAAAGTAGCCTACTTCGTCACTAGCGCTGTTAATAAATAGGGAATTGTAGCTTAGTTTATGGTCGCTATCTAATTTGTAGATAATGTTCGCCATAGCTGTTGTTGTGGTCGAATATTCGTATTCCTCGGTCGCGTCAAATCGTTTTTTCTCGATGGTTGTAAAATCTACAGCGGGACCATTTCGGTATTCGAAGTCATTGTCGAAAGAGGCTGTTCCGAAGAAACTCAATTTAGAATCATCTTTAAACCTGATAGAGGTTCCACCGGCAAAGCTTCCAGTGAAACGAACAGGTGTCCCGGCATCTTCAGGGTCTACTCCGTGCGATAGGATTACGGCAAAAGGATTGTTGTCATATCGATTGTAGAACCCAAATTTTCCAGTTCCTTCACTTTTTACAAAATCCTCTCCAATAGAACGTGAATTGAATCCAGTTCCTAGATTGATATCAAGGAAGCCTTTTCCTGCGTAATCTTTGGCAGTGATATTTACATTTCCGGCGGCGAAATCTCCGTAGAAGTCTGTGGCATATGCTTTACTAACTGCGACATTTTGAATTACATCTGAAGAAAACAGATTTAAATCCATATTCTTCTTTTCAATATCATTAGAAGGTAAAGAAAGTCCGTTGTAAGTTGTGTTGAGGTACCTATCTCCTAATCCACGAACGTATACATTGCCTCCGCCTTCTTGGCGAGAGATTCCTGATATTTTAGTCACAGCTCCTGCGGCATCACTTACACCTTTACGAGCGAGCTCATCGGCACCAATACTTTGTTTGATCGTAGTGGCTTTTTTCTGTTCGAGTAGTAAGGCAACTTCACTTTCTCTTTTCGTAGTTGTTTTTATGACTACTTGCTCAAGTTGAGCTGCACTGGCTCCCATAGGAACATTTAGGGTAGTTGCTTTGTTAGCTTCTACAATTACATTTGGGATTTCCACAGTTTCGTAACCAACAAAACTATATTGAATAGTGTAAGTTCCAACGGCTACATCTTCTAGGCTGTAGAGACCGTCAAAATCTGATGTAGTACCGGTGCTTGTGCCTTTAATAATAACGTTAGCAAAAGCCAGAGGTTCGTTGTTAAAATCTTTGTCGGTAAGACTTCCAACGATAGAGCCGGTATCTTGTCCAAAGGATACGGCGGTAAAGCTTAGTAGTAATAGTAAAATTAAATTTTTCATTAGTTTGTTTAAATTTCTCGGTGCAAAGAAACTTCAGAAGTGTAAAGATGACGTTACTGGAAAATTAACCTTATGTCATTTCAAGGTTAGGGAATTGTTAAGGGCTTAACATTGGAAATTTTGCTATCTAAACTCGTATCTTGCCATACAATAAATTTGACACTATGATGCAATGGGAACAACTTCTTTCGCTCAAGCGGCAAGGAGATACCAATAAGCGATTACGCATAGAGCAAGATGAAACTAGACTCGGTTTTGAAGTAGATTATGATCGAGTTATTTTTTCTTCTGCCTTTAGAAGTTTGCAAGATAAAACGCAAGTCATTCCCTTGTCAAAGACTTCTTTTGTGCATACCAGATTGACTCATAGTTTAGAGGTGAGTGTGGTAGGGAGGTCTTTAGGGAGAGCTGTTGGAAAGGCCTTATTAGAAAGACATCCTCAATTAAAGGAGACGCATGGATATCAGTTCAATGATTTTGGAGCAATTGTCGCTGCTGCTGCCTTAGCGCATGATATTGGGAATCCACCGTTTGGGCACAGCGGTGAAAAAGCAATTGGCGATTATTTCCTCAATGGAAATGGAAAGCGCTTTAAGTCGCAGTTAACTGACAAAGAGTATCAAGACCTTGTAGATTTTGAAGGGAATGCAAATGGTTTTAAAATTCTTGCAGAGACCAAGAATGGAGTAGAAGGTGGGTTGCGATTAAGTTATGCCACCTTAGGCGCTTTTACGAAGTACCCAAAAGAGTCTTTGCCTAAAAAACCAACTCCGCATATAGCCGATAAGAAGTATGGTGTGTTTCAAAACGGGGTTTCTTTTTTTGCTGAAGTGGCTCAGGAATTGGGACTCATTCCACAAGGAGAGGGTAGATTTAGTAGACATCCATTGACCTTTTTGGTGGAGGCGGCCGATGATATTTGTTATACCATTATCGATTTTGAGGATGGGATTAATTTAGGGTTGATTGAAGAAGAGTTCGCATTGGAATACCTAATTAATCTAGTTAAGGGTACGATAAATAAAGATAAATATAATATCTTATTTTTACAAAATACGCTTATCCCTTGAAAATATTACATTTTTCCATTGATTTTGTTAACGATTTGCAAGGAATTCCCATCGGTTAACTGGGAGATAAACGAACAGCTTTTCATCAAATAATCAT
>JAHZIZ010000178.1 GCA_022601215.1 Bacteroidota bacterium | reverse complement strand
GCTTTTGCTGTGTCCTTTTTTTTCTTAAACGATAGTGAAATTAATTCATTACTATTCATCCACCTTCCTGCGTTTTTATACCCAACGAGTGTGCCGCCAGACTTTACCCATATTGATAATTTATCTGCATCCTCTTTGTCTAGACCACCGCCCCATCCATTGGGCATAATGATATCAGAATAACGACTAAGATCTGTATTTCCAATATCTGCAACGTCTAGTTTCGTGATATACATGTCATATCGCGTGTCGAATAAATGCCAAATTTCACCTGCATCATAAGAACTAATACCGTTCCCTACTAACAGTGCTACTTTGGGTAACTCCAGCGCTCTAAATTGACTGCTGCCTAGGTCGATACCTTTTGTTAAACCAGTACTCACAGCTGTGATATCAATATTACTTTCCATGGAAACTGTCACTAAAAATTGCTGCAGTTCTTGGGGAGTTAACTTCTGGTTTTGTACAGGGATTAATATTGTTCCATAATCGTATGAAGTAGCGTTCATGGAAAATGGCTTCATGGCTACTTTAGCTCTAAGTCCTTTAGTAAGGATTTGGTTTAGGGCTTTCGGACTGTAATACTCATGCCATTCCATAAGATAGGCATAGTTGGAAGTCGCTACAGGTTGAGGGGATCTTTTTTGAAGGGAACTAACTTTATTTCCTGCTCTATTATTACTCACTTCTTCATAGTCTAAATTGAATGCCAAAGGGAAGGTCCATGCACTTACATCGTAAAATAAACTGTCCTTAAATTTCGTGCGTTTCTCGAACATGGCGTTGATAAGTCTGTGCTGTTTTTGGTTCTTCGGAACAACATAAGCATGCCCTTTTTTGTAGCGTTTTCCGTTAGAAGTAAAATCATCCTTTAGTTCATGAAATTGAATCTTATGGCGTGACAAAATTTCTGCAAGATGATAGGTCTTGGCCGCATCTTTTTCGTCACCAAATACGATAGCGCCTCCTTGGAATGCTTCATTACGAGCATTTGAATAGAATTCTCGTTGGTAATCTAACAACTCTTTACGCATATTCACTGCAGCTTCCAAGGTGGACAATGCGGCAGTAAATTGATTGCGAATGGTAAACGGAAAGGTTAAGATGCCATTGTCACTTTCTTGTGCATGTCCTCGTGAAGAGGCTTGCTCAAATAGAATACCAATAGCTCCATTAATATCAGGAAATGTAGATCCTTTCCCGTAATAGAAATCATCAAAACTCTCCTCCGTATAATAAAAGCTACCAAGATTGTTTAATGCGTTGGCATGGAATTGAGCAATACCCCCAGTTAAATCTTGATTTTTTTGTGGGGTGAGTGGGTGGGTCCTAGAAGGAATTCCAGGTTGAAAAAAGAAACTAGCATTGGTTCCCATTTCATGATGATCTGTTAAGATGTTGGGATACCAATTGTGATAAGATGCGATACGTGCTCTACTTTCCGGAAGTTGGACAGGTAGCCAATCACGGTTCATGTCAAACCAATAATGATTGGTTCTTCCTCCGGGCCATACCTCGCTATATTCTCTATCGTTGGGATCTGGATTAATGTTTTTGCTTTTGTGGATGTTAGCCCAATAGGCAAACCGTTGTAGCCCGTCAGGGTTGAGAGAAGGGTCGAAAAGAATTATTGTGTTGCTAAGTAGTTCATCAATCTTTGGGCCTTGAGCTGCCGCTAAGTAATAGGCCGCGGCTAAGGCGGCGTTAGAACCACTTGGCTCATTTCCATGAATTGAAAAACCTTGATATACAACCGCTGGCATCGTCGAGGTGTTGAGGTTGGCCGAATTTCCTTCCGTAAGTGCAACGTGTTCTTTTCGAATGCGTTCTAGATTACTATGGTTTGCTGGAGCCGTAATTGTAAGTAAAAGAAGTGGCCGGCCTTCAAAGGTGGTTCCTCTGTTCTCTATAGTAATACGATCACTAGACATGGCAAGCGTCTGCATATAAAAGGCCAGCTTATCATGCGTTACATGCCAGTCACCAACTTCGTGTCCAATAACACTCTTAGGAGTAGGTATGTCGTTGTTGTAAGTTACATCCTTTGGGAGATAATAGTCTAAGTCTACAGTGTAATCTTGTGCCACTGATTGTAGCGAAAAGAATAAAATAAAGAGAAAGTACAGGTTCTTCATAGGTTTGGTGTTATAGGTTGCGTTAGGGATCGTAGCGGCATCCTTTTTCTTTGTCACCTCAGGCATCGCCACATGGTTTCTGACAAAGTTAAAGATAAAGCGTATAGCCCGATTCTCCGTAACTTTCGATACGGAGAGAACGCCTAAAAGTTTAAAGATAAAAAAACCGCCTCAATAACTTGAAGCGGTTTTATATTTTAAGAAGGATTTACCATTAAATATCGTCAAAGTCGATATCGGTAAAACTAGAAGTCTCTGCGCTTTCTTCCGCAACTACTGCTTCTCCATTTTGCTCTTCCTTATTGTAATCACTCTGATGACGGTCGCTGATAACTTCTTCACCTTTGGCATCGATGATGTATTGTATCATCTCATTAAGGTTATCTTTGAAATCGGCAAAGTCTTCTTTGTATAAGTAGATTTTGTGTTTTTTGTAGTGAAATGAACCATCTTCATTAGTAAACTTCTTACTCTCTGTAATGGTTAAGTAATAATCACCG
>JAHZIZ010000021.1:0-2500 GCA_022601215.1 Bacteroidota bacterium | reverse complement strand
ATTTCAATATATCAATGAACTTAATCTTATCTTTTTCGCTACTCCGAAACTCGTGTTTTTGATTCACTCATCCGTTTTGCGGGTGCAAATATACAACCCTTTTTTAATCTCACAATACTTTTTTAAAAATATTTTGAAAAAATTTACAAGACTTAAAAAGAACGTGTTTTACTCAACTCCTAATCAGATTATATTCCCTTTCAAAGCGGGTGCAAAGATAGAAGCTATTTTCTATTTCACAATAAAAAAACAAGGTTTTCTTTTGTAGTTATTAACAGTTTTATGTTAACTACCTCTACCCTATTAATTTGCCCTCAAAAAAAAATGAGCCCGGGATAGAAGCGGTATCCTCTCCTTCGCTAAAAGCTATGGAGAGATACAGCGGATAGCCCAACACTAAGCCTTTGCTTAGTGGGCTCCCTATTTCCCCTGATCAGTTTTTCAAAAAGCGGACTAGCAAGATACTAGATTTGAGTAAATTAGACAAGTAATGCTATTTTAATTCCCATTGCTCTTTCTATTCCAATGATCTGTGAGGTCTAGAAAGTCAATAGTAAAGGCAGGAGATTGCCGTTCTAATATATTAGATTGAAAGGAACGCTCTAAAATGTCTTCAATAAGATAATCTTCCTTTACATCGAAAGGAAGATACTCTTCTTTTATAGAGATGTCAAACATATTAGCGGTAGTGTTATACCAGAAGGCTCTCCACCCCGTCCTAAGCTCTTTGACTAAATCGAAAGCTGTTACTCCCGTTTGTCTATGAATAAGTTTTACCAGAATCTGTCCTTCTGTACGAGTTAGTTTTTTAAGCTTTTCTGAAAATTCTTCCTCTATATATTTCTGAATACGCTTGGTGTATTTCCGTCTAGCGCGTCTGTCTTCGATTCCATCTAAGCGCTCTTGCATCACCGCAAGTCGTTCTGAGGCTAACTTAGCGTAAGGGTACACTTTCCGTGTTTTCCTTCTCAATATGAGATATCGCCTTCTATCCTTCTTAGATGTAAACTCAAGTTTATTGAGTAAAACAACTTCCTCCAAATCTATAAATTCTCGTGGTATGGTATCCCCTTGTACGATATAATAGAAAGTATTAGTACTATCGTTTTTAATTTCTTCTAGCGGATTGCCTTTTTGAGACATAAGATTTCCTGCCAAAAAAAATGCTACTATATATATGATGTGATTTAGGCGCTTCATTACTTTATAGGGCTTCTTACTAAAACCGTTCCAAAAATATAAAATTTGATAAGGGGGCTTATTAATAAATTACTAATTTTGATTATCTAATTAAATTTATACCATGGCGAAATCGATACTAAATAAAAAATCACTCAACTTTTTAGAGAAATACCTAAATAACGCAGCTCCTACTGGGTACGAATGGGACGGCCAGAAAATCTGGATGGATTACTTAAAACCGTATGTAGATGAATTTATCACTGACACCTATGGAACAGCAGTTGCCGTAATTAATCCAAAGGCCAAATACAAGGTAGTTATCGAAGGACATGCTGATGAAATATCTTGGTATGTGAACTACATTGCGGACAACGGATTAATCTATGTTATTCGCAACGGAGGAAGTGATCATCAAATTGCTCCTTCAAAAATTGTAAACATTCATACAAAAAAAGGAATTGTAAAAGGAGTGTTTGGATGGCCTGCTATCCATACCAGAAATAGAGCAAAAGAAGAACCACCTAAGCCTGATAATATCTTTATAGATATAGGTGCCAAAGACAAAAAAGAAGTCGAGAAGATGGGCGTACATGTAGGATGTGTGATTACCTATCCGGACGAATTTCATGTTCTCAATAAAGATAAGTTCGTGTGCAGAGCCCTTGACAATAGAATGGGTGGTTTCATGATTGCTGAAGTGGCTCGTCTCCTCAAGGAGAATAAAAAATCTTTGCCTTTTGGATTGTATATCACCAATTCGGTACAGGAGGAAATTGGATTACGAGGCGCTCAAATGATTGCCGAACGTATTCAACCCAATGTCGCCATTGTTACAGACGTAACGCACGATACGACCACACCAATGATTGACAAGAAGAAACAAGGCCTTGCTAAAATTGGCGACGGACCTGTTGTGGCATATGCTCCGGCTGTACAACAAAAATTGCGAGATCTCATTACCGATACTGCTGAAGAAAAGAAAATTCCTTTTCAACGTGCTGCCCTATCCAGAGCGACAGGAACCGATACGGACGCCTTTGCTTATAGTGGTAGTGGGGTTGCAAGTGCTTTAATCTCTCTTCCGCTCCGATATATGCACACCACAGTAGAAATGGTGCATAGAGAGGATGTAGAAAATGTGATTAAACTAATTTATGAATCCTTACTTAAGATTGAAGACGGAGAAACCTTTAGCTATTTTGAATAATATTTTTTGAAGATTCACTTTTAATAGAACAAAAAGGTTGCCAATGGCAGCCTTTTTTTATTTTTGTCTCAACTGAAACCCACTAGGTGCTATTTAACTCATTCGATTTTG
>JAHZIZ010000177.1 GCA_022601215.1 Bacteroidota bacterium | reverse complement strand
TTTTTGGTGGAGACAGAGCCGTTTAACCCTATTTTTCCACCCAGGAAGCTTGATGTTATATTGCTCAGGGTAGCAGCTTCGTCTTTGATACTTACGGTCCCTTTAGCGTTGTCTAAAACCAAGTTGTCATAGCGTAAGGTCTTAGCAGTAAAATCTAGGGTAGCATCGAGAAAATCTGGTAATTTGGCTGCGGTTTCTTTAGTTTTGGTCGAGCCTCCTTCTGCGGTGCTATTGTTCTGAGCTTCCTCCGAAGTCATAAAATCATGTACATTAAACGTGTTCGAATCTACCGTAAAACGGCCTTTTAAGTCCTGTTTAGCCATCACCCATGGAATTAGATTCTGAATGCTACCCTTGGCTGCAATATCCGTTTTCCCGCTTGTGGCAGTCAATGTATTTAATGTGATATTTCCTGGAGCCATAGTTACATCAGCTTCTGCGATATTGATTGGATGGGAGAAGGATGGATCAGCATAGTTGAAATCTTTCAAACTTGCAACACCGTTCGTTTTAATAAGGTCATACTGTTCCTTTTCGATGGAACCCATATCAAATTGGGTAGTGACATCGGCCTTAAAAACTCCAGTAAGAGGTTGATCAAGTTCGAATGGGAAAACCTTTTCAATGTTGGCCAAATTCAATGTTCCTTTTAATGCAAGGTCTACGAGCATATTTCCAGTGAGGTTTGCCAAACTTCCAGTGGCGTTAAAGAGTTCGTCATCCACTTTAAACGAAATAGATCCAATTGTTAAGTAAGTGTCTTTGGTGAGCCCCGTTTCGTTTTTTAACTGTACGTCAAGTTCAATATTCTCTACTTTTTTAGGAAGGTTAGGGTATTTAAATGAAGCATTATTACTCTGTATGGCAACATCCATTTTTGGTATAAATACATCATTGACTAGCCCATTTATTGTTCCTTTTATCGAGAAGTCTCCCGTGGTTTCCACACCATTTAAGTTGCTCACGTATTTCTTGGGAATAATGGCGAGAAAGTTTTTGAAATCGGAAGTGGGAGTTTCAAAACTCAGATCCATTTCTGTTCCATCTTCCAAAAGTTGGATAAAGCCATCAAATACAAGAGGAAGGTCATTGACCTTTGCCTCGTTTTTTAGGAAACTATATTTTTGATTTTTAAGATCCAGTTGGAAGTTGGCATCAAGGGTGAGTTGATGCGCATTGAGATAATTGATATCTCCAAGTGAGAAGCTCGTCTTTGCTTGGGTATGCGTGTTTAGTTCTGAAAGTTCTGCGCCCAAGTCACCATTGCCTTCATGAAATAATTCTGTAAGTACAAGATAGGTATCTGAACTAGCGTCAAGATATTGAATTTCAGAATGGTTTATTTCGTAATGAGTTAGGTTGAAAGTGAATCCTTCAGAGGTGTTTTCTGGAGATTTTGTAGTAGCTTCTGCTTCATTTTCTTTTCCAATATCATAATTAGCACGTCCTAAGGAGTCTATTTTAATAGTCACTTTTGCTTCGTCTAAAATGAGCTGATCTACAACAACGCTCTCTTTTTCACTTTTAAATAGTTGCGTAATCCCCATATCTAATTCGAGTTTGGAGCCACTTGCTAGCGTGTCACCATTGAAGGGGTGCTTGTTGATTACAGCAAAATCCTCCAATACGACAGCCGCTTTTGGAAAACTTTTGAGGAAGCTAACATTCAAATGCTTCCAAGTTACCGTAGCATTCAGGTTCTCATTAATATTCTTTTTTAGCAGATCTTCAAGTGAACCTTTAAAAAGGAAGGGTGCTATAAGCAGTAACAGGATGAGAACCCCAATAATTAATCCTGTAATCTTCAAAATCTTTTTCATGGGTTTGAGGTATTAGCTTTTTGCCTCTTCTAAAGAGGCGAAAGTGTCAATATTAATTTCTTCGGTACCTTTTAGCCCAAATTTGGCTCTCAATCCGAAAACAGCAGCATATAAAAATGGAGTGTCGATGGCGGCAACTAGAATTTTAAATAGGAATCCGCTGAGTAGTAATGGGCCAAATAGCGACCATTCAATTTTTTTAAAGCTACAAAGCAAAAATAGGACGGTAAAGGTGTCGACAAACTGTGATAGAAAGGTGGAAAAATTATTGCGGAGCCAAAGGTGCTTACCTTTAGTAAGCCGCTTCCAGAAATGAAAAATTTGAATGTCGATGTATTGAGCTAGTAGGTACGCCATCATCGAGGCAAAGACTGCCACCACCGTAGCGCCAAAGACAGAGGTGAACACTGTATTCGATATGGGGCTCCAGTCCGTTGCAGGGACCTCATTGGCAATGTAGATTATAAGCAATGAGAAAAAGGAGGCAAAGATTCCAGCGGTGACGACTTGATTCGCTTTCTTTTTTCCATAGACCTCACTAATAACGTCTGTAATAAGAAAGGTAATTGGATAAGGCAGGATGCCTACTGAAATTTCGAATGTGTACCATCCGAAAAAATCCCAACTAAAGAATTTTTGAAAAATAAGATTTGATACGACCAGCGAACAGATAAACAACGCAGCTAGAATAAGATAGATGCGTTGCGCTAATAATTGGTTTTTTAAAGTAAGGCGTGTCACAATTTTTTGGTATTATTACAAAGTTAACGAGGCACTGAATTGATTTCGTTAATTTCGTCACAATTGTTAAAATTAGCACTTTATCAAACCATTACAAAACATATATCTCGCCTTAGGTAGTAATTTAGGCAATCGTTTTGAACATTTACAGGCTGCAGTGAATACCATCTTTACTGAGGTGGGAGCTGTAGTTAAGATTTCGTCAGTTTATGAAACCCCGGCTATGGGTTTTGAAGGAGCCTCTTTTCTAAATTGTGTTATTTGGGTTCGAACGCAATTGCCGCCCAAAAAACTGCTTGACACGGTTTTGTCAATCGAAAAAAAACTAGGTAGGACGGATAAGCAAGGAAAGGGATATGAATCTAGAGTGATTGATATTGACGTGCTGTTATATGCCGATAAATTATTAGATGACAAAGACCTTACTATTCCACATCCTGAGATGCAACATAGGAAATTTGTCTTACAACCTATGGCCGAATTGCAACCGGATCTAGAGCATCCCGTTATTAAAGTCAGTATGATGGCTCTATTGAACCAGACTAGAGATGAGAGTGTTATGGAGAAGCAATCAAAATGGTTGCGAAATCCTAAGAAGGATTATGACCTAACCAAGTTTAACTATATCGCCATTGAGGGGAACATTGGTGCGGGAAAGACCAGTTTAGCAACCAAAATTTCCCAGGACTTTAACGCAAAGCTAATTCTAGAGCGTTTTAAAGACAATCCATTCTTACCTAAGTTTTATAAAGATCAACAACGATATGCCTTTCCTTTGGAAATGTCCTTTTTGGCAGATCGTTATCAGCAACTATTAGAGGATATAGCGCAATTCGATTTGTTTAAAGATTGTGTTGTGGCCGATTACGATGCGTACAAGTCACTCATTTTTGGGAAAGTGACTTTGGCTGAAGAGGAGTATAATTTGTATAAGAAGTTATTCCATTTGATGCATAAGGAGTTGCCTAAGCCAGACGTGTATGTGTATTTATATCAGAATACGGATCGTTTACTGGAAAACATTAAAAAGCGAGGGCGGAGTTTCGAAGATGGAATTATGCCAGCATATTTACAGAAGATACAGGAAGGGTATTTTGAATTTATAAAAACACAGCCAAGCAACAAGGTAAAGGTGATCGATATATCCGAGTTGGATTTTGTAAAGAATAGGAAAGATTACCTTTCGATCTTAGATCAGATTTTAGGCAACTAAGCCATTCCAATTGCCACCTCTCGGTCCTGCCTTTACATTTTACTGAATAGATCCCACAACACCACTCCCGTGCTAACACTAATGTTGAGCGAGTGCTTGGTTCCGTATTGTGGAATTTCAATGACGACATCACTTTGGGAAACGACTTCTTGTTGTACGCCTTTTACCTCGTTTCCAAATACCACGGCATACGTAGTTTCAGGCGCTGGCGAAAAGGAATCCAAAGAAACAGAACCTTCAGCCTGTTCAATCGCAGTTACTATGATACCGTTAGCTTGTAGTTTTGTAATCACCTCCATGGTGTTTTCCGCATATTCCCAGTCAACGCTATCGGTAGCACCCAAAGCCGTTTTCTGAATGTCCTTATGTGGGGGTGTTGCTGTAATTCCGCAGAGATATATTTTAGTAATTAAAAAAGCATCAGCAGTGCGAAAAATGGACCCAATATTGTTCAAACTTCTAATATTATCTAATACAACAATAATGGGAGTCTTATCCTGATCTTTGTATTGAGATGCGGTGATTCTCCCTAATTCGCTATTCTTGAGTTTCCGATTTTTCATCACGGCAAAAATAGGATAAGTTGAGGAGTTTTACGTGAATTATTTTTTTCTAAGGCTGTTGATAATAATCAATAACTTAAGGTGGCCTTAAAGGGGAAAAGCAAAGTGTTTTTAGTACTTTTATTGGTCATAATTTTGATTACTTATGGCGAAGAAGACCACTCCACTAATGAAGCAATACAATACGATCAAGGCGAAATATCCTGATGCCTTGCTATTGTTTAGAGTGGGAGATTTTTATGAAACTTTTGGGGAAGATGCGATAAAGGCCGCAAAGATTCTCAATATTACCCTAACGGCGAGAAATAACGGTGGCGACCAGACCGAGTTGGCTGGCTTCCCGCATCATTCGTTAAATACATACTTGCCGAAATTGGTTATGGCGGGGTGTCGCGTGGCTATTTGTGATCAGTTAGAAGATCCTAAGCAGACTAAAACTATCGTGAAACGAGGTGTGACAGAATTAGTTACACCAGGGGTGGCTCTAAATGATGATATTTTACAGAGCAAATCCAATAATTTTTTGGCGGCCGTTCATTTTGGTGCTAAGACTTTGGGTGTGGCTTTTTTAGATGTTTCTACCGGAGAATTTTTAACTGCGGAAGGTTCTTCAGAATACATCGATAAGTTGCTGCAGAACTTCGCCCCTAGTGAAGTGCTTTTTAGTAAACAGAAACGTAAACAGTTTTCCGAAACCTTTGGTGATCAATTTCATGTTTTTCATCTGGAAGATTGGGTGTTTCAAGAAGACTATACGTCGGAGGCACTTCAGAAACATTTTGGCACAAAAAACCTAAAAGGCTTTGGAGTAGCTCATTTAGAGCAGGGAGTGATTGCTGCAGGAGCTGCCTTGCATTATTTGGGTGAAACTCAGCATAACAAATTAGATCATATAACGCGAATTGCTCGGATAGCCGAAGATGAGTATGTATGGATGGATCGTTTTACGATTCGCAATTTAGAATTATATCATTCGGTGCAGCAAAATGCTGTAACGCTATTAGATGTTATCGATAAGACTATCTCGCCTATGGGCGGGCGATTGCTAAAGCGATGGATGGCCTTGCCACTAAAAAATGCTGATGCTATTAGACAGCGTCATGAAGTGGTTAGCTTTTTATTGGATGAACCCGCAACCTTGGAAAAGACCCAACAATATATTAAACGAATGGGTGATTTGGAACGTCTCATTTCAAAAACGGCTACCGGAAAAATTAACCCAAGAGAAGTGGTGCAGCTTAAAAACTCTTTGGAGGCGGTTGTGCCTGTAAAAGCCTTGGCTGCTCAATCTAAAAATGAATCTTTACAAATTATAGGGAAGCAATTGAACGACTGTGAAGCCCTTCGAAATAAAATAAAAGAAACACTTAATGAAGAGGCGCCAGTGGCCATAGGCAAAGGGAATGCCATTGCTGAAGGAGTCTCTGAAGAACTCGATGAACTACGTGCTATTGCTACTGGTGGAAAAGCTTATTTGGATGCCATGTTAGAGCGAGAGAGTGAGCGGACTGGCATAACCTCATTAAAAATAGCGTCTAACAATGTGTTTGGGTATTATATAGAAGTTCGGAATACCCACAAAGATAAGGTGCCAGAAGAATGGGTTAGAAAGCAAACTTTAGTGAGTGCAGAGCGCTATATTACCGAAGAACTTAAAGAATATGAAGCTAAGATTCTCGGTGCCGAAGAGAAAATTTTAGCCTTAGAACAAGATATTTTTTCGAAAATGATGTCTTGGATGCTTCAGTATATTGCCCCTGTGCAACAAACGGCAGGTTTAATTGCTAAGCTGGATTGTTTGTCCTCATTTGCAACGCAAGCTAGAATAGGAACATATACACGCCCTTTGTTAGATGATAGTTTCGATTTGGATATTAAAGAAGGACGTCATCCAGTGATTGAAAAACAATTACCTCCAGATACGCCCTTTATTGCGAATGATGTCTTTTTAGATAGGGAACGACAGCAAATGATTATGATTACGGGCCCCAACATGAGTGGTAAGAGTGCTATTTTGCGACAAACCGCGTTGATTGTTCTTCTTGCCCAGATGGGTAGTTTTGTGCCGGCAGGTGCTGTCCGTATGGGCTGCGTGGACAAAATTTTCACACGTGTAGGAGCTAGCGATAACATTTCTATGGGTGAATCTACTTTTATGGTGGAGATGAATGAAACGGCGAGTATTTTGAATAATATTTCTGAACGTTCTTTAGTTTTGCTTGATGAAATTGGACGAGGGACCAGTACCTATGACGGTATTTCAATAGCCTGGGCAATTAGCGAGTATTTGCACGAGCATCCGAGTAAAGCGAAGACTTTGTTTGCTACACACTATCACGAACTCAATGAAATGACTGAAACCTTTGATGGGATTAAAAACTACAATGTCTCTGTAAAAGAAACCAAGGACAATGTGTTGTTTTTGCGCAAACTGATACCTGGTGGTTCGCATCATAGTTTTGGAATTCATGTAGCGAAGATGGCAGGGATGCCAAAACCAGTGTTACAAAGAGCGAATAAGATTTTGAAACGTTTAGAAAAGAGCCACTCAAGTGAAGAGTTAAGTGATAAGATGAAAGAACTTTCAAAAGAGGAAATGCAACTAAGCTTTTTTAAGTTGGATGATCCTTTATTGGAGGAAATTCGAGATGGAATTCTCGAAACCGATATTGATACATTAACCCCAGTAGAGGCCTTGATGAAGCTTAATGAGATTAAGCGGATGCTGGTGCGAAGTGCTAG